>NZ_JAMYRV010000059.1:0-42249 GCF_040321555.1 Mesorhizobium sp. M0317
TCATCAACAAGCGATTCGTGTGTCATCGCAGTGTAGAATCACACCCGATTCCGCAGGGCAATACCTATCTTAGCGCCTATGCCCTTGCGGGGGAGATGTCCGGCAGGACAGAGGGGGGTGTGAGGGAACGCGACACCGGGTGATCACCGCGTCTAAGCGACCTCTCTCAACCGCTCGTCCTGCGGCAGCGCCGCCACCGCCGCCTGCCACAAAATATCCGCCAGCCGCGTCGCCACCGGGTCCAGTTCGGCGTCTTTCTGGTGCATCACCAGCGCCATGGTTGGCAGCGCGGGTAAGCCCAACGTTTGCGGTGCCATCGTCCTGACATTGGCCGGCAGGCCGATATCGGTGCGGATGGTCAGGCCGAGGCCGACGGCGACCGCCGCCCAGATGCCGCCAAGGCTGGGGCTGGAGAAGGCCATCCGCCATGGCA
This sequence comes from Mesorhizobium sp. M0317, assembly GCF_040321555.1. Classification (NCBI taxonomy): domain Bacteria; kingdom Pseudomonadati; phylum Pseudomonadota; class Alphaproteobacteria; order Hyphomicrobiales; family Phyllobacteriaceae; genus Mesorhizobium; species Mesorhizobium sp. M0317. The sequence continues at coordinate 434 of NZ_JAMYRV010000059.1, forward strand.
GGCCGGCGCGGTCGAGCGTTTCCGTCGTCACTGTGCGCAGCAGGCATGGCGCTTCCAGCGCCACCAGCGGCAGTGCCTCGCCCTCGCGTAGCCTGGTCTCGATCAGCTTTGCCGGCCCGATCCAGCGCAATTGCGCGTCGCCGACATGCCGGCTGTAAGGCAGCGCCTGGCCGCTGTCCCAGGCCAGCGCAATGTCGAGATTGCCTGATGTGATCCGCTCGGCGAGTTCATAGCTGCGCCCGATCCGCGCCTCGATCTTGACCTTGGGGTGCGCGCGGGCGAAGCGTCCGAGCACCTCCGGCAGCACCGCCTCGCCGAAATCCTCCTGCAGGCCGAGCCTGACCCAGCCTTCCAGTTCCACGTCGTGGATGGCCGAGGCCGCCTCGTCGTTCAACTCGAGCAGCCGCCTGGCATAGCCGAGCATGGTTTCGCCGGCTTCGGTCAACGCCAGTCCGCGGCCCGACTTGCGGAAGATCGGCGTCGCCGCCTGGTCCTCCAACTTCTTCAGTTGCGCGCTCACCGCCGAGGTCGAGCGTCCAAGCCGGTCGGCGGCCTTGGCGAAGCTGCCGAGTTCCATGCCGGTGACGAAGCTTCGGAGGACATCGAGGTCGAAGGTTACGCGGCGCATCACAACGATCCTGTTTTTCGGGAACAATTGTCAAAAACTTCCCGATATTCGGGATGAAGTTATGGCGGTAAAGACGAGGCGTCAAGGTCCCGAAAGGGCATCAACAGGAGTCCCGCCATGTCGATTGCCGACGCAAATTGTGAGCCAGGCCGGGTTGGCCGAGCCGCCGCCGTCAGGTCGAAGGCTGAACGATTTCGCGCCAATCATCGCTGGAAGGTGCTTGGCATCGGCGTTGCCGCCAATGCCAGTTTCTCCGCCACCTTCGCCGGCATACCGGCGGCGGCGGTGTTTCTGCGGTCGGGCTATCACTTGAGCAATGGCAATCTCGGCCTGGTCCTCGGCCTTCTCGGACTGGGCGTTGCCTTGAGCGAACTGCCCTGGGGTCTGCTCACCGACCGCTGGGGCGATCGCGGCGTGCTGTTGACCGGCCTTGGCGCGACCGCGGCGTGGCTCGCCTTGATGGCGTTGTTCATCGTGCCCTCAGTGACCTATGTGCCTGGCGTCGCAATGCTGGCCGCATGCCTTCTGGTCGCCGGCCTGCTCGGCGGCAGCGTCAACGGTTCCAGCGGCCGCGCCATCATGGCCTGGTTCCACGAAGGCGAACGTGGCTTTGCCATGAGCATTAGGCAGACCGCCGTGCCGCTCGGCGGCGGGCTCGGCGCGCTGGTCCTGCCGTCGCTGGCATCGGTGCACGGTTTCGCGGCGGTCTTCGGGCTGCTGGCCGCCATGAACGCCGTCTCTGCGCTGTTTGCCTGGCGATGGCTGCACCAGCCGCCGGAACTGGACAATGCCGGCAGCATGGCCATGGCAAAGTCGGGCGGTCCGGCGCCGCTGCGCAATGTCGAGGTCTGGCGCATCGCCACCGCCATCGGCCTGCTCTGCTTTCCGCAAGTGGCGGTGCTGACCTTTGCCTCGGTCTTCCTGCACGATTTCGCCGGCATGGCCACGCTCACGATCAGCGCCAGCCTTGCCGCGGTGCAGACCGGCGCCATGGTGATGCGCGTCTGGAGCGGCCGCTTCACCGACCGCCATGGCAACCGCCGCTGGTTCCTGCGCCTCTGCAGCATGACAAGCGCGCTTGGCTTCGCGGCCGTCGGCCTGCTGGTCCTGGCGGCAGGAGCCACGCCAGACGCCCATGCCGCGTTGATCCTGGCGATCGCCGTGCTGCTGGTCGTTGCCGGCATTTCGGTCTCCGCCTGGCATGGCGTCGCCTACACCGAACTCGCCACGCTTGCCGGCGCCAGCCGCGCCGGAACCGCGCTCGGTCTTGCCAACAGCTTCGTCTTCATCGCCTTCTTCGTGGTGCCGACCGCCATTCCGGCATTGCTGCTCATCTGGTCGTGGCCTGGCGTCTGGCTGGTGGGCGCGCTCTGCGCCTTGATTGCATGGCCAATTTTCCTGCGGCCGAACTGACGGGTTGCCGGTCGGCAAACGGCGTCCCATTTCGGGCCGCTTCGGAAAAACACGATCAACCGCGTTAACCCCGCATCAAGGTTAATGCTTCACTTTGGCTCTCCAGTGGCTCAGTGGCGTTTCTGGAGAGTTCCCCGTGCATCGACGTGTCTTGAAGCGGCTGGCCGCCGCCGCCGGTGAGAAAAAACGTTCCTTCGTAGCGCCATTGGTCATCGGGCTCGGCATCTGGATCGGCTTTCCGACCGTCGTCGCCTACCAGGACATGGGCAGCTTGATTTCCGGCCTCGAAGCTTCGGGCACCCGCTGGAACTCTTATGTCGAGCGCTCCGTCGCCGGCTCGGTTCATGCCGCCGAAATGCCTTTCATCGATTCCGTCACCACCGGTTCGCTCTCGGGCTCGGGCGTGCGCCTGCCCGGCGTCGGCAAGGTCTCGTTTCGCGGCAAGGGCAATGTCGCCGGCATCACGCCCGACGAGGACCGCATCATGCGCGCCGACAAGAAGGGCCGCATCATCCAGGTCTCGCCGGTGGCGCCGCCGAAGAACTTCAATGCCGGCTCGATCTTTCAGCGCACGTCCTCGCTGCTGCGGCCGAGCATGGACAGCGGCCTGAAGCTCGCCTTCGCCAAGCCCGGCATCAAGGGCAAGGAAATCCAGATCGCCCAGGCCTTCCACACCAATGTGGACAAGAAGCCCGATCCCGGCGTGCCGGCCATGCTTGCCGCCCTCGTCAACAATGACAGACCGGACGTGCTGGCCACCGCCTATGCCCAGGCCGAACCAGATTACGCCAAGGCCTCGCCCTTCGAAGCGCTGCTGCAGGACGAGGAGCCGAGCAGCGGGCGCTTCATTCCGCCGATGGCCAAGGGCGATCATTCGTGGATCCAGAACCCGCTGCCGGCCAGCGTCTTCTCCACGAAGGAGCAGGCCTGCCTTGCCAACGGCATCTATTTCGAGGCGCGCGGCGAATCCGTGCGCGGCCAGGCCGCCGTCGCGCAGGTCATTCTGAACCGAGTCCGCAATCCGGCCTATCCGAACTCGATTTGCGGCGTCGTCTACCAGAACGACAACTGGCTGAACCGCTGCCAGTTCTCCTTCGCCTGCGACGGCCGCAAGAAGCGCATCGAGAGCCCCGCCCACTACAAGACCGCGCAGGACGTCGCGATGGCGGTCACCGCCGGCAAGATCTTCATTCCCGAAGTCGGCTCATCGACCCATTACTACGCCAACTATGTCCATCCGGGCTGGGCGCGCACGATGCAGAAGATGACCAAGATCGGCCTGCATATCTTCTACCGCACGTATGGCGGCGGCTGGAGCTGAGCCCTTCGGCTTGCCTGTCGCAAACGAACCGCAAAGGCCCTGGAAGCCGAAATCGGACAGCGGTCGCCGGACGGATTCGGGGCATGTGCCGACCCGATAGTGCCGGGCACGATGTCGCACCTCGCCAAGTGGTTGATTCCAATAGAAAAAATACATGGCTTTGAAGTCCCGCCCGTGGCTTGACGGGCGCAAACCCTCTAACTATGTTGCCGGCGACTTTAGAAGCGGACGGACGGTGACGGTCTGACCGGGCAGGGGGGTTACGATGGCCGACAAGAACGGGCCAGACGGAACCGGAGAAACCGGCCGCGGCAGCAAGCACGAGGCCGACATCCGCGACGAAGATCTCGAACGCCGCCGGCGTGAGCTTGGAGCATCGCTTGCGACAAGACGGCCGGATCAGCTCGAGGGGAATGACGGCGCGAAAGCGACGGCCGGATATGGCCAGGCGCTCAAGCTGTCCAGCGAGTTCATCGCCGGGATAGTGGTGGGTGTGGGCCTTGGCTGGTTTCTGGATCGCGTGGCGGGAACCTCGCCATGGGGTCTGGTCGTCGGCTTGTTGCTGGGCTTTGGCGCCGGCGTGCTCAATGTCCTGCGTTCGTCAGGTGTTGTGGCGGAATTCGGAAAAAGCGAGAAGTCGCACGATCCGAAAGAATGAAATGGCGCGCCGCCAATGGCGCACAAGGACACTTAAGGCCGCTCGCGGTTTTGACGGGGATGTAAATGGCTGCTGACAAGGTCGATCCGATCCACCAGTTCCATATCGTCAAGCTGATTCCGATCAATATCGGAGGCTATGACCTGTCCTTCACCAATTCGTCCCTGTTCATGGTCGCGACCGTGCTCGTCGCATCGGCGTTTCTGTACCTCTCGACCTCCAGCCGCAGCCTTGTTCCCGGGCGCCTGCAGTCGGTTTCGGAAATGGGCTACGAGTTCGTCTCCAACATGCTGCGCGACGCCGCCGGAACGCAGGGCATGAAGTTCTTCCCCTTCGTGTTCTCGTTGTTCATGTTCGTACTGGTCGCCAACCTGCTTGGCCTTTTCCCGTACTTCTTCACCGTCACCAGCCACATCATCGTCACCTTCGGCCTCGCAGCCCTGGTGATCGGAACCGTCGTTGTCTACGGCTTCACGAAGCACGGTCTGGGTTTCCTCAAGCTCTTCGTGCCGCATGGCGTTCCGGTGTTCCTGCTGCCACTGGTGGTGCTGATCGAAGTGATCTCCTTCGTGTCGCGCCCGGTCAGCCTCTCGGTTCGTCTGTTCGCCAACATGCTGGCCGGCCACATCACACTGAAGGTGTTTTCGGGCTTCGTCGTCAGCCTGAGCGCGCTCGGCGCCGTCGGCGTTGCCGGTTCGGTGTTGCCGCTGGCCATGGCAGTCGCGCTGACCGCGCTGGAATTGCTGGTCGCTTTCCTGCAGGCCTACGTCTTTGCGGTGCTGACCTGCATGTATCTGAACGACGCCCTGCATCCCGGGCACTGACCTAGAATTTCCGGCATCTTTCGCCGGATGGAATTGCAACGAATTACAGATCCAAAGGAGTTTAAAATGGACGCAGAAGCAGCAAAGTACATCGGCGCCGGTATCGCTTGCCTGGGCATGGGCGGCGCGGGCATTGGCCTCGGCAACATCTTCGGCAGCTACCTGGCGGGCGCCCTGCGCAATCCGTCGGCCGCCGATGGCCAGTTCGGCCGCCTGATTTTCGGCTTCGCCGTGACCGAAGCTCTGGGCATTTTCTCGCTTCTCATCGCGCTTCTCGCCCTGTTCGGCTGAGCCCCTGTTCGGCCAATATCGGTCGGACGAGCATTGGGAAGAATTGGCTGGCCGCATTCCTGCGGCCATGCCTGATATCAGGGGATAGTCCATGTTCGTGACATCTGCGTTTGCGCAAGAGTCCGCACCCGCCGCTGAAGGCGCCCATACCGGTACGGAAGGCGGCACGCATTCCGGCGCCGGCGTGCCTGCCGAGGCGCACGGCACGTTCCCGCCATTCGATCCGGCGACGTTTCCGTCCCAGCTTCTGTGGCTGGCGATCACGTTCGGGCTGTTCTATCTGTTCCTGAAGAAGGTGGTGATGCCGCGCCTTGGCGGCATCATCGACGTCCGCAGCGATCGCATCACGCAGGACCTCGACCAGGCCGCCAGGCTGAAGGGCGAGGCCGACGCCGCCGTTGCCGCTTACGAGCAGGAACTTGCGGAAGCCAAGGCCAAGGCCAACGCGATAGGCCAGCAGGCCAACGACGCTGCCAAGGCTGAAGCCGAGGCTGCCCGCAAGAAGGTCGAGGCCGCCCTCGACAAGAAGCTCGGCGAGGCCGAGGCCAGCATTGCTTCCATCAAGGCCAACGCCATGAAGGAAGTCGGCACGATTGCCGAGGACACCGCTTCAGCCATCGTCGATGCGCTTGTCGGCGGCAAGACGAGCAAGGCCGAGATCTCGGCTGCGGTCAAATCCGTGGCCCGGTGAGGAGCACATCATGGACGCCACATCTCTCGCAACGCTTTGGGCAACAGTTGCCCTCGTCATTTTCCTCGGCGTTGCCGTTTACATCAAGGTGCCAGGCCTGATCGCCAAGTCGCTCGACGCCCGTGCGACCAAGATCAGCGACGAGCTTGCGGAAGCCCGCCGGTTGCGCGAAGAGGCCCAGCAACTGCTCGGCCAATACCAGAAGAAGCGCAAGGAAGCAGAGCAGGAGGCCGCAGCCATCGTCGCTGCCGCCAAGCGCGAGGCCGACATGCTTGCCGCCGAGGCGCACAAGAAGACCGAAGACTATGTCACCCGCCGCACCGCGCTTGCCGAGCAGAAGATCGGCCAGGCCGAGCGCGAAGCCGTCGCCGAAGTGCGCGCCAGCGCCGTCGACATCGCCGTCGAGGCGGCCCGCACGCTGCTTGCCGGCAAGATCGACGCCAAGGCCGGCGCCGACCTGTTCAAGTCCGCGCTGCAGGACGTGAAGGCCAGGCTGAACTGAGCGGGGTAACTCGCTGACATCAAGCCGCCCGGGCAACCTGGCGGCTTTTTTGTTGAGCGCGGACAATCTCCCCCCTTGAGGGGGAGATGTCGCCAAAGGCGACAGAGGGGGTCGGTGCCACCGGGCGCGACGCATTCTGCTGCGAAGAAGGGCTGGCGCTTCACGCGCGGCGACCCCCCTCTGGCCTGCCGGCCATCTCCCCCTCAAGGGGGGAGATTAGCTGTCCAACCCGACAAACCCTTCTTCCTCAACCACCTCAACTCCACCCAGCCTGAACGGCGCGAATGACGCCCGGTGCAGCCTTGCCACCGGACCATGCGCTTCGATCGCGGTGCGGTGCCGCACGGTGGCGTAGCCCATGTGGACTTCGAACCCGTAGCGTTCGTGGTGGCTGCCGCAGCCGCACATCATGCGGTCGCGCATCACCTTGGCGACGATCGAGGCGGCGGCGATCGATTGCGAGCGCTGGTCGCCCTTGATCAGCGCGCGGCCTTCGCAGAGGAGGCCCGGCGGCACATCGCGGCCATCGGCCAGCGCCAGCTTCGCCTGGATCGGCAGGCCGGCAAGGGCGCGGCGCATGGCTTCCAGGCTGGCCTTGAGGATATTGCTGCCGTCAATGCCTTCGGCGCTGACCGAGGCCATCGACACGCCGAGCGCTGACCCCAGGATTTTCAGGAACAGCGCCTCGCGCTGCAAATGGTTGAGCCGTTTGGAATCGTCTAGCCCGTCGGGAATGTTGGCGGGATCGAGGATCACCGCCGCCGCCACCACCGGCCCGGCCAGCGGACCGCGGCCGGCCTCGTCCATGCCTGCCACCGGCCACAGGCCTTCAGCCATCGCCTTCGTCTCGAAGGAGAAGTCGGGCTTTTCGACGATTTCTAAAAGAAGCGGAGAATCGGAACGCGCGCGAGCCATGTTGCGGCGAGGTTCGCATCGGCTCCGATTCTCCGCAAGTCCCTCCAGGGTCGAGTGGGGCAAGACCGGGAGGGCACCGTCTGCAGGCCGGGGGACAGGCCGGACGGGATTCTTGGGTCGCCTGCCAACCACGAGGGCAGGGCAGGCGCTACTCTCAGAGCAGCATCAGCTGCTCGGTCGCCTTGGCGGCGGCGACAAACTGGTCGGTTCGGAGGGTGCGCCGCTCGGCGTTGAGGCCGAGCCGCTTGGCCGTGATCTCGAAGCGCCGGCCGATCTGCCAGGCATAGGGGCCGGCGCCTTTCATCCGCTTGCCCCATTCCGAATCATAGTCCTTGCCGTCGCGCATCGAACGGATCAGCGACATCACGTGCCGGTAGCGGTCGGGATAATGGCGCAGCAGCCAGTCCTTGAAGATCGGCGCCACCTCGAGCGGCAGGCGCAGGATGACATAGCCGGCCTCGCGGGCGCCTGCGGCGCGTGCCGAATCGAGGATGCGCTCCATCTCCTGGTCGGTCAGGCCGGGAATGATCGGCGCCACCATGACAGAGGCCGGGATGCCGGCATCGGAAAGCTGCCGGATTGCCTCAAGCCGCTTGGTCGGCGTCGACGCGCGTGGCTCCATGGTGCGCGCCAGCATGCGGTCCATCGTCGTCACCGACAGCGCCACCTTGGCCAAGCCCCGTTCGGCCATGCGCGACAAGATGTCGATGTCGCGCGTCACCAGATGGGATTTGGTGACGATGCCGACCGGATGGCCGCGCGCCTCCAGCACTTCGAGGATCTCGCGCATGATCCGGTATTGTTTCTCGATCGGCTGGTAGGGATCGGTGTTGGTGCCGATCGCGATGGTGCGCGGCTGATAGCCATCCTTCGACAGTTCCTTGTCGAGCAGCCGCGCCGCATCCGGCTTGGCAAACAGCTTCGCTTCGAAATCCAGCCCCGGCGACAGGCCCATGAAGGAATGCGTCGGCCGGGCGAAACAATAGACGCAGCCATGCTCGCAGCCGCGATAGGGGTTGATCGAGCGGTCGAAGGAAATGTCGGGCGATTCGTTGCGGGTGATGATGGTGCGCGGCTTCTCGACCTGCACTTCGGTCTTGAACGGCGGCAATTCCTCCAGCGAATTCCAGCCGTCGTCGAACACATGCCGGCTGACCGGCTCGAACCGGCCGGACGGGTTGATGCCCGCGGAACGGCCGCGGTTGCGATCCGGACGGACGCGCATGCCGCTCTGTTCGATCATCGCATTGGCCATCTCGGCTCGCCCTGCTCCGAAAGCAGCAATGTCCGCACGCACGATATGTTCCATTTTGGCCCTTTCCCAAGGACTGTCGGCTGGCTGTCGAATCGCTCTGTTCATGAAAATAATCCTATTTCGCTGATGAGAACAAAGCAAGAACTTTTTCGTTGGGCCATGCAAAACTGGCGCTGCGCCGGGCTTTCCGCTATTCGGCTAAAAATGCTCAGCGTTCTCATCGAAACCCGGGATGACGAAGAAGGCCTTGCCCGCACGCTCGCCTCGTTGATCGGCGGCGCGGTCGAGGGCGTGGTGCGCGATGTCATCGTCTGCGACACCGGCTCGACCGACCAGACGCATCGGGTTGCCGATCATGCCGGCTGCCACTTCGTGGCCGGCGGCATTGCCGCGGGAATCAGGCAGGCGAAGGGTGACTGGCTGCTGTTTCTGGAACCCGGCGCAAGGCTGGCGGAGGGCTGGATCGACGACGTTGTCGCTCACACGGCGCGGCAAACCATGCCGGCGCGCTTTTGCCGTGCGCGCGGCAGCCGCACGCCGTTCCTGTCACGGGTGTTTTCGGGCAACCGGGCGCTGGCCGAAGGGCTGGTCATCAGCAAGCGCCAGGCCGCTGCCCTGTCGAAGAACGCGCACAGCGCCGAAGCCCTTGCGCGCGGTCTCGCCACCAAGCGGCTCGACGCCGAAATCTGGCTGGCGCCGAAGAAGTGATGTTTCTCCCTTTTCCCGTTCCCAGGGAGAAGGGTGCCCGAAGGGCGGATGAGGGGCAGCGTCGGCGTCTCATCCGCATTGGCACGGTCGCAGCACCATCCCTCTTTTTCGCCGCAAAAAGCTATTGTGCATTGCACAAAAGCTGACGCGGGATTAGCATTCCGTTGATGCGGGATATCGGGGTTTGGGTAGTGCCGGAGCGGTAAGCAAGCGCCGCGTCGTCGTTGCTGCCGTTCATATCTGAGGACCCCGATGAACCTTTCGTCCCCTGACAAATCCGGCGCCCCCAGTCTGGAAGCCATTGCCCGCAACGGCAGCCTGCTCCGCCGCATTGCGGTGCGTATCCCGACCTATCTGTCCGACCTGCGCGAAAATCCCGCATGGCTGCCGATGTTCGTGCTTGCCCGCACCATGCCGGCGCGCAAGCTGCACTGGCTTGGCGCCAAAGCCGCGCGCCCCGCGCAGAGTGCCGGAGCGACGATGTTCAGGGACGTCGACCTCAAGTCGATCGTCGCGGCGCTGCGCACCGATGGCCTGTTCTCCGGACTGGTCCTGCCGCAGGCAATCCACGAAGAGATCGCCAGCTTCGCGCAGAGCACGCCGTGCTTCGGCAATTTCGACCGCCGGCTCGAATTCATGCCCGGAGAACACGCAGAAGCCGAGAAGCGGTTCGGTCGCTCTTTGCTCAGCGGCCACTATTTCGAGCGCATCCTCGGCTGCAAGGCGGCACTCGCCATCCAGAACGACCCGCTGCTGTTCGACATCGCCCAGCACTATCTGGGCGGGCAGGCAAAGCTGATCACCACGCGTGTGTGGTGGAGTTTCCCGACTGGCGAGGCTTCCGACGCCGACAAGAACCTTGCCTCGCTCGGCAAATATCATTTCGATCTCGACGACTGGCGGATGCTGAAATTCTTCTTCTATCTGAAACCCTGCGATGCCGGCACCGGCCCGCATGTCTATGTCAAAGGCAGCCACAACAGGCGCAGTCTCAAGCACCAACTGACGCTGCTGGTCGGCCATCCGGCGCAAGACGTGTTCAAGGTCTATGGCGAGGACAGCCCGGTCACGCTGACCGGCGAGGCCGGGCTCGGCTTCGTCGAGGACCCGTTCGGCTTCCACATGGGCACCGTGCCGTCCACCACGCCACGGCTGATGATGGAGGTCGGCTTCGGCGTCTCGCCGCCCTCGCGCCGCCGCTTCCACGGCGAGCCGGTCATCCGCTGACGCCGGAGCGGATCTCGACCGGCATCCAGCGCGCTTGCCGCCGGGCAATGCGACCCTCTTTGTTCTCGGCATCATAGTCCATTGGGACCGGCTCGCGGTTGAACCGCGGCCGGTCATCCAGCGCATTGACGATGACGATCGCTCTCGGTTCGCCGTCGGTGGTCACAGCAGCGACATAGACGCCGCAGTCCCGGCAGATGAGATAATCGGCGGTGCGCAATCCGAACCGGTATCGGTGCAGCCGGGCCTCGTCCTCGACCGCGACGATCAATCGCCCCTGCGGATCGGCGGCGGCGCGTGAGCCATGCCGGACGCAGAAGGCGCACTGGCAGGCGCGGATCTCCATCTCGGACGGCTCAATTCCGGTTTCGAAGGTCAGGTGGATGTTGCCGCAATGGCAGCCGCCGCGGTGCGCGCTCATTGGATCTCTTCCGTCTTGACTTGGCGACAGACTATCCGCCCGACGACCCGGAGGAAATGACCTCTCGAAGGCGCAGCCGCCATTCTGCCTGACAAAGGCAGCACTTGGCCGGCACTTTGCCTTGGTTTACGAGGCGGCCTTGCCGCGCCGCAAATGCTCGTCCAGGCGCGGCATGATCTCGACGAAGTTGCAGGGCATGTGGCGGTAGTCGAGCTGCGGTTTCAGGATGCCGTCCCAGGCGTCCTTGCAGGCGCCGGGCGAGCCCGGCAGCACGAAGACGAAGGTGGCGTTGACGACGCCGCCCGTCGCTCGGCTCTGCACTGTCGAGGTGCCGATCTTGTCGTAGGAAATGCGATGGAACACTTCGGAAAAGCCGTCCATGCGCTTTTCGAAGATCGGCTCCAGCGCCTCCGGCGTCACGTCGCGGCCGGTAAAGCCAGTGCCGCCGGTGGTGATGACGACATCGATGTCTTCGTCGCGCGACCAGCCCAGCACCTTGTCGCGGATTTTCTCCCGGTCGTCGGTGACGATGTCGCGCGCGGCCAGGACATGGCCGGCCTCGACGATGCGATCGGCCAGCGTCCGCCCTGATTTGTCGTCGGCAAGGCTGCGCGTATCGGACACCGTCAGCACCGCGATGCGCACCGGGATGAAGGGGCGGCTTTCGTCAATTTTGGTCATCGGCCCCCTCTGAAGCGATGCTTCGTGTCGCGGCGACAAACCATTCCGGTTCGCGGCTGCGGATCTCGGCGGCGGCGCGCTTGGCGACATTGCCGGTCTCGAACAGCCCGAAGCATGTCGCGCCGGACCCCGACATGCGCGAGAATCCAGATCCGGCCCTGTTCAGCAGGGAAAGCGCTCTGCCGATGGGCGGCTGTATTGCTTGCGCCGGTTCCTCAAGATCGTTGCGGGTGATCTCCAGCCAATTGCGGACGCCGTGGAAATCGAAACCGCGCGGCAGCGGCGGCAGTCCTTCATTGTCGCGTTTCTCAAGTGCGTTGAACACATCAGGCGTCGAAACGGCGACGCCGGGATTGACCAGCACCAAGGCCAGCGCAGGAAAATCCGCAATTGGCGACAGCTCGTCGCCGACGCCACGCGCAACCAGCGGTTTTGCCGCAAGACACATCGGCACGTCGGCGCCGAGCGTGAGACCGATCCGGCTCAGTTCGGCCTCGCCGATGTCGAGCCCCCAGGTCCGGACAAGACCCTGCAATACCGCCGCCGCGTCGCTTGAGCCGCCGCCGACGCCGGATGCGATCGGCAGGTTCTTTTCCAGCCGGATGGCAACCGGCGGCGTGCTCTGCTGGCCGGCCTGCCTGCGCAGCGCCTCGCGCGCCTTCACCACCAGATTGCTGTCGTCGATCGGCACGGAAGTCGCGTAACGGCCCGATACGGAGAACCGGTCGGCGTCGGCAGGCTCGATCTCGACCCTGTCGCCGAAGCGGGTGAAAACGACCAGGCTCTCGAGCAGATGGTAGCCGTCGGCGCGCTTGCCGGTGACGTGCAGCGCCAGATTTATCTTGGCGGGCGCAAGCCACGTCCGGGCTGCGGCATCCAAACTGTCGGCTGCTGACGGGATGATGATCAGTCCTTGGCCAGGCGGTATTCGCCGGTCTTGGGATCCTGGACCAGCGTGCCGTTGGTGCCGTTGGCTGCCTGCTTTTCGGTGCGCCGCACCTTGGCGGTCACACGTTCGGCCTCGCGGACGAAGGTGCGGTAGCCGAAATAAGCGGCTGCGCCGACAACTGCGAAGAAAATGATCTGTGGCATTTCAAAGCTCCTCCCTCGCAAGGCGGCAAGGCAGACTGTCAAGCCCTCATGCTAGACGCTTTCCCTGCTTTTTCAAAGCCCGAAGCGAGCCCACAATGCGCGCTCTTCCGCCGCATCGATCACGCCGCTTGCGGCGGCGGCGGCAATATCGGGCGCTGAAAAGTTCGAGCCGAACAGGCCGATGCGGCCAAACAGGCCACGCGGCGCGGTGACCAGCCTGAGCTGGGTTTTCGCGCCGAAGCGGGTTTTCAGTACCGTGCGCATGTCGCTCAACGCATCGACGAGGCCAAGCTCCAGCCCTTTCTTGCCGGTCCAGAACAGGCCGGTGAACAGGTCCGGATCGTCCTTCAGCTTGGTGCCACGGCGTTCCCTGACCAGGTCGATGAAGGTCTCGTGCACTTCCAGCTGCAGCGCCTTCAGGCGCTCGACGTCTTCCCTCTTCTCCGGCTTGAACGGGTCGAGCACCGCCTTGTTCTGGCCGGCGGTGTGGACACGGCGCTCGACACCGATCTTCTTCATCAACTCGGGAAAGCCGAACGAGGCCGAGACGACACCAATCGAACCGACGATGGAGGACGGATCGGCAAAGATCTCGTCGCCGGCGACCGCGATCATGTAGCCGCCCGAGGCCGCCACATCCTCGACAAAGACCAGCACCTTTTTGTTCTTCTCGACCGCGAGGTCGCGGATGCGCTTGAAGATCAGCCGCGACTGCACCGGCGAGCCGCCAGGCGAATTGATTGAAATGGCGACGGCGGGCGCATCGAACAGGAACGCCTTTTCGATGAGGGCGGCGGTGGACGCCAAGGACAGGCTCGGCCGGAACGGGCCGCCGCCGGCCATGATGGTGCCATGCAGCCTGATGACGGGAATGGTGACGACGCTGGATCGCCAGGATTTCGGCAGCAGGCGGTTGAAAAGGCGTTTCACGAGGTGGCTGTCTCCAAATGGCTTCAACGCATGTAGGGATTTGCCGGTCAACGGCAATGCTGCAATCCATCTCAGCGAACTGTGTGCCGGTTTTGCGGCAACGACACTGACGGGCCCAAAATCAATCGCCAAACAGCGACGCCAGTCCGTTGTTGATCATCTCGGTGCGTTCCGACGGGCCGTCGCCCGTTTGCCCATGCAGCATCAAAGGCTGGCGGATCGACAGCTTGCCGCGCGCGCCGAGCGCTGCCCTGACGACAATGCGGATTGCGGCTGCTTCCGGGCGCGGATGGACGGCCAGCATCTCGGCGTCGCCGAAGCGACCCGACAGCGCATGGAGGAGGTCGCCAAGCTGTTCCGGCCGCGCAATGACGGCCAGGCCCCCGCGCGGTTTGGCGACGGCAGCCGCACTCCGGATCCAGCTTTCGAACAGCCCCTGTTCCATCACATGCGCTTGCCGCCGCAGCGGATCGGGCGTGGCGCGGTCTTGCGCCGCGTTGAAGGGCGGGTTCATGATGACGAAATCGAAGGAATTGTCGGCAAGGCCGGCTTGCGTCCGCGCCCGGCCCGACAGCGTGACGTCGGCGGTCAGCACCGAGGCGCGATTGCCGAGATGCGCATTGCCGGGATGGGCGAGCGTGGTTGTGGCGAAGCCTGCCATCTCGGTCGACCGTTCGACGAGCACGACCTGCGCCTCTGGGCAGCGCGACAGCACGGCGAGACCCGCCGCACCGGCGCCGGCGCCGAAATCGGCGAGGCGTCCAGAAAAGCCGGATGAAACTGCTGCCGCCAGCATCATGGCATCCATCCCGGCGCGATGCCCTGTCCTGGGCTGGACCAGCCAGAAGCGGCCGCGATGGAAGGCATCGACCGTATGGGCCGGCGTATCGCTGGTAAGCGCGCTCGCTTCAGCCATTATGTCTGGCGGATTTCGTTCTCGATGCCGGCGTCTTTCAAGATGCGCCGCGCCTGATCGGCCTGGTCGGCATCGACCATCACGCGCTTCTGCAAAAGACCGATCGACCCTTCGAGAATGCTCATGTTCTGGTCGGCGACGAAGCAGGCAATCCCGGCATCGCGCATCAGCGATTCGACAAAGGAGATGATCACGGCATCGTTGGTGCGCACGAGTTCTATCATCGGACGAAGTTCGCAGGTTGCAGCGTTGATGTAAACGCTGGAGCATGGCGCCGAAAGTGTGGAGCGGTTTTCGGGCAACGGCATGCGGTCGCTAAGGTTGACACGCCGTCACCGCAGCCGCGCCAATTCGCCTCTTGCCGTGCCCGTATGTGCCGCCCTAGAGTCCCAGGCGGGACCAGGGTGCCGTCGCACGCGTGATCAAAGACGGGAGTGTTTGTTGGTGGGTGTCGTTCTCAACATCGAAAACGGGAAGCGGGAACCCGCCTCCATCAAGGATCTCATCGACCTGACAGCAGCCGATATGGGGCGCGTCAACAAACTGATCCTGTCCAAGGCCGGCTCCGACGTCGAGATGATCCCGGAGGTCGCCAATCATCTGATCTCGTCGGGCGGCAAAAGGCTGCGTCCCATGCTGACGCTCGCGGCGGCCCAGATGTTCGGCTATTCCGGCGAGGGCCACGTCAAGCTCGCCACCGCGGTCGAGTTCATGCACACCGCCACGCTGCTCCATGACGACGTCGTCGACGAGAGCGGCATGCGGCGCGGCAAAAAGACTGCCCGCATGATCTGGGGCAACCAGGCGAGCGTGCTGGTCGGCGATTTCCTGCTCGGCCAGGCTTTTCGCATGATGGTCGATGTCGGTTCGCTGGAAGCGCTCGACATCCTGTCCAGCGCCGCCTCGATCATCGCCGAGGGCGAGGTGATGCAGCTGGCGGCCGCCAAGAACCTCGATACCACCGAGGACGAGCATTTCGCCGTCATCAAGGCCAAGACCGCGGCGCTGTTCTCGGCTGCCGCCGAGGTCGGTCCGGTCATCGCATCGGCGACGCGCAACGATCGCGCCGCATTGCGCTCCTACGGCATGAATCTCGGCCTTGCCTTCCAGCTCATCGACGATGCGCTGGATTATGGCGGCTCCAGCCAGGAGCTGGGCAAGAATGTCGGCGACGATTTCCGCGAAGGCAAGGTTACGCTGCCGGTCATCCTCGCCTACCGGCGCGGCACCAAGGCCGAGCGCACCTTCTGGAAGCGCGCCATCGAGGACAATGTCACCGACGATGCCGGACTGGAAAAGGCCATCGGCCTGATGACCCGCCATGGCGCCATTGCCGACACCATCGGACGCGCCCGCCATTTCGGCGAGATCGCCCGCGACGCGCTGGCGCCGCTGGAGGCGACGCCGCAGAAATCGGCGCTGATCGACGTCATCGACTTCTGCATCAGCCGGGTGAACTGACCCGCGCCTGGCGCCAAAGCAAGTTTGCACGCAAAATCGGGCAATCACCGCTCGACAATCGGTTGCGGCGCAAATTATCTATAAAACATGGCAAAGACCGCAGACGACACCATCGCCGTGCGCATCAGCAAGGTGCTGGCGGATCGCATCATATCGGGTGCGATCGAACCCGGCGCCCGGCTGCGGCAGGATCACATCGCCGAGGAATTCCAGACCAGCCATGTCCCGGTGCGCGAGGCCTTTCGGCGCCTGGAGGCGCAAGGGCTGGCGGCCAGTGAGCCCAGGCGGGGCGTACGCGTCGCTGCTTTCGATCTCGGCGAGGTAAGGGAAGTCGCCGAAATGCGGGCAGCGCTCGAAGTGTTGGCGCTGCGCCATGCCGCGCCGCATCTGACGGCTTCCATTCTCAATCTTGCCGAAGAAGCCACAAAGGCCGGCGACAAATCCCGCGATGTCCGCTCTTGGGAGGAGGCCAACCGCACCTTCCACCGGCTGATCCTGGCGCCCTGCGGCATGCCGCGGCTGATCGCCACCATCGACGATTTGCACGCAGCAAGCGCCCGCTTCCTGTTCGCCGCCTGGCGCTCGGAATGGGAAATCCGCACCGACCAGGATCATCGCGCGATCCTCAGCGCGCTGCGGCAAGGCAACACCGAATCGGCCGCCGCCACGCTTGGCCGGCACGTGCAGTGGATCGGCCAGAAACCGGTCAAGACCGCGTCGGGCAAGATGCGCGAAGCGTTTGCCATCGTCGGGTAGGGCTCGGCGGAGCTAGCGGCTGCGGACAAATCGTCAGCCTCTTTGACAAGCGCGAGCGTCGCGATCCTTCACACCCCCCTCTGTCCTGCCGGACATCTCCCCCGCAAGGGGGGAGATCAACAGCTTTGCCGTTGCGTTAGTCCTGCAACGTCGGCCATTGGCGAAAGCAGAGGCGACATCCGATCTCCCCACTTGCGGGGGAGATGGCCGGCAGGCCAGAGGGGGTGCTGTCCCGCCAGCCTTCCAAATGCCCTTTATTCGGCACGCAAGCCCAAGCCTTTTTAGGGGCGAGGGTTGCCATTCCCGCGCAAATATGGATTCGATAATAGATCGAACAACAAAATTATCTATAATTTAAACCAGCCAGGAAAGCCGCCATGACCGACATCGCCTTTTCGCCCTCCAAGCCCTCCTTCAGCCCGTTGCGCCTGCAAACCCGCTCGTATGCCTGGCAAGCCGCGGCCATCGTCATCGGCACGCTGTTTCTGGCGCTGTTGTCCCAGATCGAGGTGCCGATGGTGCCGGTGCCGGTCACCATGCAGGCCTTCGCCGTGACGCTGGTCGGCGCGCTCTATGGCTGGCGGCTTGGCGCCATCACCATCATCGCCTGGCTGGTCGAAGGCGCCGTCGGCTTGCCGGTCCTGTCGGGAGGGGCAGGCGGTGCGGCCCATTTCGTCGGGCCGACGGGTGGCTATCTCTTTGCCTTCCCGCTTGTCGGCGCGCTTGTCGGCTGGCTAGCCGAACGCGGCTGGAACGGCAGCCGCGTGCTGCTCGCGTTCGCCGGCATGGTCCTCGGCAACCTCGCCTGCCTGGTTCTCGGCACGGCCTGGCTCGCCGTCATGATCGGCCTCGAACAGGCCATCGCCTTCGGTTTCCTGCCGTTCCTCGTCGGCGGCCTGCTGAAATCGGCGCTCGGCGCCGCGACGCTCAAGCTGTTTTGGAGCAACAAGGCGGACCCGGCAGGAGCATGATCCCGAAAAGTGGAGTCCGGTTTTCGGAAGAGATCATGCTCAAACAAAGAGATGGAACAGGCTCCGCTGGCGCGTCCTGACCGATGACCGTCCGGCTGCGCTCCCACCATCTGCTTTGCCTGCTGACCTATATTGGCGAAGGGTACAGCGCAGCCTTCGTCGCCAATTATGACGTGATCGCGAAACGTCTGGGCCGGGGCGAGGATATTCTGATCGTCTCCGGCCCCGACGACATCTGTCGGCCGCTGCTCGGCGAGGCCGAGCCCCACTGCTTGCGCGAAAGCGCGGCAGGCCGGGACGAGCTGGCAGCACGCGATGTCGGCAAGCTGCTGGCCCGGCCCATCGAGGCGGGCGTCCGTCTCAGCCTCGACGCGGCAACGCTTGCCGCCTTGCGCGCGGCCTTTTCAGCCGGCGTGACGCGTGAGGCCTGCCAGGGTTGCGAGTGGGCCGGCCTGTGCAGCACGATAGCGGCAGGCGGATATCGCGATGTCAGGCTGTAGCTCCCAACCCCGATCTGCTATTGTCGGAACCGATAGTGTCTGCGTCGCCATGGTTTGTTAATCGGGTGACCCGATTGTGAATTCGGCCCGGATTGAAGCCTGACCCCAAAAAGGCCATGCTTTGTCAGGAAACATCGAGTCTATGGCTTCTCCGCGCCGACGCGGGATGGCGCTTGGCTGAAAGGGATACGATGCGGCAAGGACGTGCGCGCTGGCTCGCGGGGCTGGCAATTGTGGCAGGGATGGCGATTTCTCCGCTGCCTGCCTACGCCAAGGAATCGACCGACCCGGTCAAGATCACCTCCTTCTCGGGCGCCTATCTCGCCGCCCGCATCGCCGAAGGCGACAACGACCTCGACAATGCCATCGCTTATTACAAGCAGGCGCTCGCCTTCAATCCCGGCGACACCTCACTGCAGCAAAGCCTGATGCTGTCGCTGATCGCGCAAGGCCGCTTCGAGGAATCGCTGGTCTATGCCGACAAGCTCAAGGGAGTTCCCGACGTCGAGCGCTTCTCGCGTCTGGCTCTGGCGGTCGATTCCTTCCACAAGAAGGATTTCACCAAGGCGCAGTACTGGCTCAAGCTGTCGCTCGAATCCGATCTCGACCGACTGATTTCCGGCGTCATGTCCGGCTGGGCACAAGAGGGCGCCGGCGACCCCACCGGGGCGATGGCCTCGATCGACAAACTGCAGGGGCCTGACTGGTTCGGCCTGTTCAAGTCCTTCCACCGCGCGCTGATCGCCGATGCCGCAGGCCTATCGGACAAGGCCGACGCGCTTTATGACGCGACCCTGACCGACGTCACGGCCGGCGGTGCCGCGCCCGAGACATGGATGCGCAACGCCCAGGCCTACGCGTCTTTCCTGGCGCGCAAGGGCAACAAGAACAAGGCGCTCTACGTGCTCGACAAGGCCGAGGCGTTCGCGCCCGGCAAGCTCGACATCCAGGCGCTTCGCGACAGGATCAGCAAGGGCGACAAGATCGAGCCCTTCGTCGCCAGTCCCTCCGAAGGCGCCGCTGAAATCCTGCTCGACCTCGCCATCGCGCTCAATCGCGGCGGCGGCGAGCCGTTCGTGCGCCTCTATCTGCAATATGCGCTCGCGCTCAAGCCAGACAGCGACGCCGCTTTGGTGCAGCTTGCCGCCGTTGCGGAGCAGCTGAAGGACGGCGAAGGCGCCATTGCGCTCTATAGCCGCATTCCAGCCTCCTCGCCGCTGAAGGAGCTTTCCGACCTGCAGCTCGGCCTCAACCTTGCCGATCTCAACCGTCACGACGAGGCGATCGCCCATCTCAAGGCATTCGTCGAAGCTCACCCCGATGACATGCGCGCCTATCTGGCGCTGGGCGGGGTCTATGCCTCGAAGGAGGATTTCCGCTCCGCCGCCACTCTCTACGACAAGGCGGTCGCGGTGCTGAAGACGCCGACCAATGCCAACTGGAACATCTACTATCAGCGCGGCATCGCCTATGAGCGGCTGAAGGAATGGCCCAAGGCCGAACCGAACTTCCTCAAGGCGCTGGAACTGTTCCCCGACCAGCCGCAGGTGCTGAACTATCTCGGCTATTCCTGGGTCGACATGAACATGAACCTCAAGGAAGGCCTGGCGATGATCCAGAAGGCCGTCGACCTCAGGCCGAGCGACGGCTACATCGTCGATTCGCTGGGCTGGGCCTATTTCCGCATGGGCCGGTTCGACGACGCCGTGCGCGAAATGGAGCGCGCCGTGTCGCTCAAGCCGGAAGATCCGGTGCTCAACGACCATCTCGGCGATGCCTATTGGCGCGTCGGCCGCAAGCTCGAAGCCACTTTCCAGTGGAATCAGGCGCGCGACCTGAAGCCGGATCCCGATGTGCTTGCCATTTTGCAGCAGAAGCTGATGAAGGGCCTGCCGCCGATCGAATCCAACACGGCGCAGGAAACCCCGAAGGTCA
Organism: Mesorhizobium sp. M0317; assembly: GCF_040321555.1. NCBI lineage: Bacteria > Pseudomonadati > Pseudomonadota > Alphaproteobacteria > Hyphomicrobiales > Phyllobacteriaceae > Mesorhizobium > Mesorhizobium sp. M0317. The sequence continues at coordinate 20,530 of NZ_JAMYRV010000059.1, forward strand.
AGCCGGCCACCCCGCCAGCGCCGAAGGGGTGATCGGGCCATACTTCTGATGAAACGGGGCTCGCTGAGCCCCGTTTTTGTTTCGGCTTGGCGTCTTAGAGCAATTCCAGGAAAAGTGTGCGCGGTTTTCCGCTCGGAATTGCGACAGAAACAAAGAGATAGAGACGCCCTATCGCGATCGTCATTCTATGGCGGAGCAAGGAGCGAAGCGACGCGGCGCAGACCCAGCGTTGGCGCTCATTCTAGAACAGCTTTCGGTAGACGACGAAGCCCGAGAGATCGCCGATCTTGTCGTAGAGCTTCATCGCCGTGTGGTTGGTTTCGTGTGTCAGCCAGTAGACGCGGCTGGAGCCTGCGGTTTGCGCCCTGGTATAGACGTCTTCGATCAGTGCCCGGCCGACGCCCTTGCCGCGCGACGCCTCATTGGTGAAGAGGTCCTGCAGATAGCAGTTCGGCGAAATCGCCGTCGTGGTGCGGTGATAGAGATAGTGGACAAGACCGAGAAGCTTGCCTTCGCTCTCCGACCAGCGCATGCATAGGCTCATAGGCATCGAAGAAGCGCGACCATGTCATTGCAGTGATGTCACCGGGCAGGGCGGTCTCGCCCGAGCGGCCGTAAAACGCATTGTAGCCGTCCCACAGCGGCAGCCATTGCTCGTAATCCTCTCGGGTGACGGGGCGTACGGTGAGCTGGCCTTGCATGGCTGAACCTCTGTCGTTGAAGCTGGGCGAGCAAACGGCCACCGGCACCGTCCGGCAATGGGCCAGTCCGAAGCAAAGCGTTCAACCTCTCATCAAGGCGGCGATAGGCGCTGCCTTGACGCTAGCCGGCCCGGCAACTAGGGAATGGCATCATTTCAGCGCTTTCCGAGGCCGCCGTGACGTCAGACAGTCCAGCCCATATACATCCCAGCCGCTCGTTCCAGGGGCTGATCCTGACCCTGCACAATTACTGGGCCGCCTATGGCTGCGTCATCCTGCAGCCTTACGACATGGAAGTCGGCGCCGGCACCTTCCATCCGGCCACCACGCTGCGCGCGCTCGGGCCCAAGGGCTGGAACGCCGCCTATGTCCAGCCCTCGCGCCGGCCCAAGGACGGCCGCTACGGCGAAAACCCCAACCGGCTGCAGCATTATTACCAGTACCAGGTGATCCTGAAGCCCAACCCGCCGAACCTGCAGGAGCTCTATCTCGGCTCGCTCAAGGCGATCGGCGTCGATCCGTTGCTGCACGACATTCGCTTCGTCGAGGACGACTGGGCAAGCCCGACGCTTGGCGCCTGGGGGCTCGGCTGGGAGTGCTGGTGCGACGGCATGGAAGTGTCGCAGTTCACCTATTTCCAGCAGGTCTGCGGCATCGAATGCGCGCCGGTGGCGGGAGAACTGACCTACGGCCTGGAGCGGCTGGCCATGTATGTGCAGGGAGTCGACAATGTCTACGACCTCAACTTCAACGGGCGCGAAGGTGCTGAAAAAGTCACCTATGGCGAGGTCTTCCTGCAGGCCGAGCAGGAATATTCCAGGCACAATTTCGAATATGCCAACACCGCCATGCTGCTCAGGCATTTCGAGGACGCCGAAGCCGAATGCAAGGCGCTGCTCGCGGCCGGCGCCCCGGCCTTGAACGACAATCTGCCGATGCACCGCATGGTCTTCCCGGCCTATGACCAGTGCATCAAGGCCAGCCACGTCTTCAACCTGCTCGATGCGCGCGGCGTGATTTCGGTGACTGAGCGGCAGAGCTACATCCTGCGGGTGCGCAATCTGGCGAAGGCCTGCGGCGAGGCATTTTTGCAGACCCAGGCCGGCGGCCTCGCCGCCTGAGGCTCACTTCATCATTTCGGGGGAAATGTTGATTGGCGCCGATAACTGGCCAGTCGACCCCGCCATGGTCCGCATAGCCTGCCGTACGCCCGGCATCGAGAAGGCGCCATGCACCTGCGCGGCGAAACAGGCGCTGAGCGCGATGATCTGGAGAAGTCTCGATGCCGTTTTCATGGTCGTTCAGCCAATAGGTCCCTGCCTGAGCGTTGGTCGCTTCAGCGCTGCGTTTGGTTCATGGAAATCTTTGATCCAAGGACGGGCGGGCTGGTTGCGGCCCGACAGCGCCTTGAAAATTTTAGAAAATCGGCCCGGGCCGACGATCGGCAAGCGCAGAGGGTGACAGCGGCCAGCCGAGTTGCTATGCCCCGCCGACCATTGTCGCGCGAGCCTAACCATGCCGGATCTTTTGCTAGAACTTCGCTCCGAGGAAATCCCCGCCCGCATGCAGCGCAAGGCGGCGGGCGATCTCAGGAAGATGCTGACCGACGGTCTGGTCGAGGCGGGTCTGACCTATGACGCCGCGCGCGAATACTGGACGCCGCGGCGCCTGGCGCTCGATGTCAGGGGCCTGACCGCGCGCTCGAAGGATATCCACGAGGAGATCAAGGGGCCGTCGACGACGGCGCCGGAACAGGCGGTGCAGGGTTTTCTGCGCAAGGCAGGCCTTGCCTCGGTTGCCGAGGCGCATGTTCATTCCGATCCGAAGAAGGGCGATTTCTACGTCGCCCATATTTCGAAGCCGGGCAGGGCGGCGGAAGAAATCATCGCCGAACTGGTGCCGGCCATCATTCGCGGCTTCCCCTGGCCGACATCGATGCGCTGGGGGCCGGCTTCAGCCAAGCCCGGTTCGCTGCGCTGGGTGCGGCCGCTGCAGACGATTCTGTGCACCTTCGGCCCGGAGACCGAGGAGCCGGTGGTGGTCGATTTCGAGATCGATGGCATCCGCTCGGGCAATATCACCTACGGCCATCGTTTCATGGCGCCGGGGGAAATTACCGTGCGCCGCTTCGACGATTACGTGACCAAGCTGGAAGCGGCCAAGGTCGTGCTCGATGGCGACCGCCGCAAGGAGATCATCCTTGCCGACGCCCGCAACCTCGCCTTCGCCAACGGGCTCGATCTGGTCGAGGACGAAGGGTTGTTGGAAGAAGTGTCGGGCCTGGTCGAATGGCCGGTGGTGCTGATGGGCGAATACGAGCAGGCCTTTCTCGCCATTCCGCCCGAGGTGGTCCGGCTGACCATCCGTGCCAACCAGAAATGCTTTGTCACCCGTCCGCAAGGCGACGGCGAAAACCTTTCCAACCGCTTCATCCTCACCGCCAACATCGAGGCGAAAGACGGCGGCAAGGAGATCGCGCACGGCAACGGCAAGGTGGTGCGCGCCCGCCTGTCGGATGCGCTGTATTTCTGGAAGACCGACCAGGGCGATCTGCCCGATCTGGGAGAGCTCGAGGCATCGGCGAAAAAGTTCGGCCTCGATCTGAAAAAGCCGCTCGACCAGCGCATGGCCCGCCTCGACCATCTCAATGTCACCTTTCACACCAAGCTCGGTACGCAAGGCGATCGGGTGGAGCGGATCAAGCGGCTGGCGCAGGAGCTGGCGCCAACAGTGGCGCAGTCGATCTCCCCCCTTGAGGGGGAGATGGCCGGCAGGCCAGAGGGGGTCGCTTCGGCTGCCGCGACGCCGTCCGGTCTCTCGAAGAAAGAGGGAGTTGGCACTCCACGCGAGACGACCCCCTCTGTCGCCTTCGGCGACATCTCCCCCTCAAGGGGGGAGATTACCGCGCTCGCCGCTCGCGCCGCCGTGCTGGCCAAGGCTGATCTCACGACAGAAGCAGTGGGCGAGTTTCCGGAACTGCAAGGCGCAATGGGCCGCAAATACGCGCTGCTGCAGGGTGAGCATCCGTCCGTGGCTGCGGCGATCGAGGAGCACTACAAACCGCAAGGTCCGTCGGATAGCGTGCCGACCAATCCGGTGTCGATTGCCGTCGCGCTGGCCGACAAAATCGATACGCTGGTCGGCTTCTGGGCCATTGATGAAAAGCCGACGGGGTCGAAGGACCCTTACGCGCTGAGAAGGGCCGCACTGGGCGTGGTGAGGATCCTGATCGAGAATGGGATCTCACTGCCGCTGACATCGCTCTTCGATAGTGCCTATCAAACGGCGAGTTATCTCGCGTCTAAGGCTGGACGGGCCTTTGGCCCCGACCTCCTCGCCTTCTTCCACGACCGCCTGAAAGTCTATCTCCGCGACCAGGGTGCTAGGCATGATCTCATTGACGCCGTGCTGGCAGGTGGTGGAAGCGCGCCAATCTCCCCCCTTGTGGGGGCGGCGAAGCCGACAGAGGGGGGCGCTGTCCCGCCGACCTCTCATTCTGGCGCGCCCCCCTCTGCCCTGCCGGGCATCTCCCCCACAAGGGGGGAAATCGGCCAATCGCACTCGGACGACCTCCTGCAGATCGTGCGCCGCGTCGAAGCGCTCGGCTACTTCCTCGACACCGAGGACGGCAAGAACCTGCTCGCCGGCACCAAGCGCGCGGCCAACATTCTGGCTGCCGAGGAGAAGAAGAAAACGCGTGTCGCCGCGACTGTTGAGCCGGCGCTGTTTCGCGAGGAGGCCGAGAAATCGCTGTTTGCGGCGGTGAATCAGGCGGAGAGAGAAGCCGGCGAAGCGATTCAAAACGAAGACTTTTCCGCCGCCATGCTGGCGCTTAGCGTGTTGCGTGAACCGGTTGATTCATTCTTTGAACGCGTTCTCGTGAATGATGAGGACCAGGCCGTGCGCGCCAACCGCCTGGCGCTGCTGGCTCGCATCCGCACGGCCACCGATCAGGTCGCGGATTTTTCCAGAATAGCTGGCTAAGGGACGGACAAGCCCGAACACGGGCGGCGTTCACACGCCGCCCGTCTTGTTTTCAGTCCTCCCGAGGCTGACCCCGTCAGTCCTCCAAAATGCTGACATGCACGCTGTCTGAATAGACGTCGACCTGGATCAGCGGCTCGCCATTGACGATGGCGTTCCGTGTCGAGGAGCTCATCGCGCCACCGCGCTTCAGCATGCGTTCCAGATACGCGCGATCATCGTTGCTGCGGAACCAGTCATCGCCCTGGTCGTCGGCATCGCGCCGGTGGAACTTGTGCCAGTTGGCACGGTCCTGCCGCACCATCTGTGCTGCGCTGCTCAGCTCATAGCCGTCGCTGGCATGGTGGTCGCGATCGGAAATGCGCGCGACGTAGGACCCTAGCTCGTCACCGGCCTGCGCGCCGCCGACACCTATAGGTGACGCCAGCAACAGGCCGGCAATAGTCAAAGATTTCGTCATGTTCATGATAACCCCTCGCTCTCCTAGAACCCGGCGCGCTCATGCCAAACCCGATTGGCGAAATTGGGGCCGCCGCCGCCAAGCCGATCGTGCGCCGGGGCGTCGATCGGCGTCAAGCGGCATGGATCGGCCGACTGTCTTGGCCGACTGTCTTGGCTGAATGGCCTACTCGGCTTTGCCGACGCCCTCGATCGGCTGCTGCGGTGTTGCTGCCGGCTGCGGCGCTGCCGGTTGCGACTCGGGCTTGCCGTTCGATGCCGTTGCAGTTCCTGCTGGTGCGGTCTCTGCCGTCGTCTCCGCTGCCGGCGCTGAAGTGCTCGCACTGGCCGGAGCCGGCGCGGCGAAGGCACCGCCGACGACGCCGCCGCGAATGATCATCGGATCCTGCCTAGGCTTTTCGGGGATCGCCGCGACCTTTTCATAAGTCACATCGGGCTGGGCATCGCCGAGCGCGACGATCGATGGCGACGAAGCGATCCTGACCGGTTCGGATCCGCCAACCTTGATGACCGATGGCGTCGAGGTCGAGACGCCGAGAAAGACGATCGACGAGGCGTGCGCCCCACCGGTCATCGCCGCCAGGGTGAAACCAAGCGCTCCAAGCACACGCATCGACATCGAAACCGTCCCCTTGCCCGACAAGCCGCCAGCCCTAACCGCAAATAGCCTTAACCCCAGTGGATTGATGCCGGCTTGCAGGGAAACGTAGCATTTTAGGCATTGATAATTCGCCAACGCCGGCTTGCCCGAAAACCACTGCCGTATTAGAGCAATTCCAGGAAAAGTGAGTAGCGGTTTTCCGTCCGGAATTGCGCAAAAACAAATACTTAGAGCGTTTCAGCGAACCGCTGAACCGCTCTAATGCATGTCGCTCAAAAGTGGCCCCGGTTTTGAGAGAACGACATGCATCAAAACAAAGACCTAAAGCGCGTCGCATGAATCCGGTTCAGCGCGACGCGCTTTAGGTCCGGTGCCTGTGAGGTGAAGCGAGTGGCTGAGATACTATCCGTCGGCGAAGCGATGGAGCAGGCGTTGGCGCTGCTCGAGGGCGGCGACGTCGTCGCTATCCCGACGGAGACCGTCTATGGACTGGCCAGCGACGCGACCAATGGCGTCGGCGTCGCCCGCATCTTCGAAGCCAAGGGCCGGCCGCGCTTCAACCCGCTGATCGCCCATGTCGCCGATCTCGCGATGGCCGAGCGCATTGCGATCTTCGACCCGCTGTCGAAGCGGCTGGCCGAGGCGTTCTGGCCGGGGCCGCTGACGCTGGTGCTGCCGCTCCGACCCGGCAACGGCATCCATCCGCTGGTCACCGCCGGGCTCGATACGATCGCGCTCCGCATGCCGAGGGGCTTCGGCGGCGAGCTGATCGCCAGGCTCGGCCGGCCGCTGGCCGCGCCCAGCGCGAACTCTTCGGGCAAGATAAGCGCCACGACGGCGCAAGCCGTGGCGGCCGATCTCGGCGCCAAAATCCGGCTGGTGGTCGATGGCGGCGCCACCCCGGTCGGGCTGGAATCGACCATCGTCAAGGTCGAAGGCAACAGCGTGCGGCTGCTGAGGCCAGGCGGCATCGCTGCCGCCGATATCGAGGCCGTCACCGGCCTCAAGCTGCAGCGCGGCGCGACGGCCGGCATCGAGGCGCCCGGCATGCTGGCGTCGCATTATGCGCCGGGCGCCGCGGTGCGGCTCGACGCGCAAAACGTGGTTGAAGGCGAGGCCTTGCTGGCCTTTGGCGTCCGCCGCGCCGAAGGCTGGCAAGCGGCGGCCGCCTTGCGCAACCTGTCGGCATCAGGCGATTTGCGCGAAGCCGCAAGCAATCTGTTCGCGTATCTGCAGGAACTCGACCGCAGCGGTGCGGCGACGATCGCCGTCGAGCCGATCCCGTTCGATGGGCTCGGCGAGGCGATCAACGATCGGCTGTTTCGTGCCGCTGCCCCCCGTGACAAGCTCGACTGAGCGCCATAGTTTGCGCCCATGAACGACTCCCCCTTCGATCTCGATCCCGCCCTCATCGACCGCTTCACTGCCATTGTCGGCGAAAAATATGCACTGAGCGACCAAGCCGATATTGCACCGTATCTTACCGAGAGGCGCGGTCTGTGGCATGGCAGGACCGCCTTGGTGCTGCGTCCCGGCAGCGTCGACCAGGTGAGCCGTATTATGCGGCTGGCGAGCGAGACGGGAACGCCGGTCGTGCCGCAAAGCGGCAACACCGGGCTGGTCGGCGCCCAGGTGCCTGACGCATCCGGCCGCGAGATCGTGCTTTCTTTGTCGCGGCTGAACCGCATTCGCGAGATCGACGTCTTCTCCAACACGGTAACCGTCGAGGCCGGCGTTATCCTGCAGACGCTGCAGGAAGCCGCCGACGCCGCCGACCGGCTGTTTCCGCTGTCGCTTGCCGCGCAAGGGTCCTGCCAGATCGGCGGCAATCTCTCGTCCAATGCCGGCGGCACCGGCGTGCTTGCCTATGGCAATGCGCGCGAACTCTGCCTTGGTGTCGAAGTCGTGCTGCCGACCGGCGAGGTGTTCGACGATCTGCGCAAACTGAAGAAGGACAACACCGGTTACGATCTGAAGAACCTGTTCGTCGGCGCCGAAGGCACGCTCGGCATCATCACTGCGGCGGTGCTGAAACTGTTTCCCAAGCCCAAGGGGCGCGAAGTGGCCTTTGCCGGCCTGTCGTCGCCGGAAGAAGCGCTTTCGCTGTTCAGCCTGGCGATGGACCGGGCAGGGGCGGCACTCACCGCCTTCGAGCTGATCGGCCAGCGTCCTTATGATTTCACGCTGCGCCATGCGCAGGGCGTCACGCGCCCGCTGGCGCAGGATTGGCCATGGTATGTGTTGATGCAGGTGTCGTCGGGCCGTTCGGCCGAGGACGCCAGGGGGCTGATCGAAGAAGTGCTGTCGGCAGGCCTCCAGCAAGGCATCGTCGGCGACGCGGTGATCGCGGCCAGCCTGGCGCAGGGCGACGCGTTCTGGAACTTCCGCGAGGTGCTGCCGGATTCGCAAAAGCCCGAAGGTGCTTCGATCAAGCATGATATTTCGGTGCCGGTGGCATCCATCCCGGCGTTTATCGAAAAGGCGGCCGGTGCAGTGGCTTCGGTCAGTCCGCAGGCGCGCGTGGTCTGCTTCGGTCATATGGGCGACGGCAATCTGCACTACAACATCTCCCGGCCGGAGGGCGGTGATGACGAAGCGTTTCTCGGCCTCTACCACGCCATGAACCATGCCGTGCACGATGTCGTGCGCTCCTTCCACGGTTCGATCTCGGCCGAGCATGGCATCGGCCAGTTGAAGCGCGACGAACTGATCGCCACCGCGCCGCCAATGGCGATCGAACTGATGCGCCGGGTGAAGGCCGTCTTCGATCCGGCCGGCATCATGAATCCCGGTAAGGTTATCTGATCCTTTCAACATTTTGTGGCTGGTCTCATTCCGATAACCATCGCCTGAGATCAGCAAAATTTAACTGACTTTCTTAAGCCGCGCGGCAGAAGCTCGCGCTAATGTTTCACACAACGAGGCCGGGAAAACTGGCCCGGTGGGATCCGTGAAAGCGGCTCTCAGGAGAAACACAGGAAGGCAGCAGATGAACAGTGTATTGAAGCCCGTCTGGGCCGGGCGCAACATGCGCCTCGACCCATTCCGCCTGCCGCAAGTGGTGAGCTATGCCACGCGCGACGACTATGGCGACGTTACCTTCACCATCGACCAGCGCGGCGCCGTCATCCGCCGCACGCTCGAGATGAGCGGCGTGCCGGCGATCATCGCGCTGCCCGCCAACGCGTTTCGCGGCGTCGCCGCCCGCGCGATGGAGGATGCGCAAGGCAATGTCACGGTAACCCTCGAACTCCTGCACAACGACCCGATGCTGTCGGTGCCGCTGCTGGTGGCCGACGATCTCGACGACGTCGCCGCCGACTGGCGCGCCTGGGCCGATGCTTACCGGCTGCAGATGCTGCTGATCGAATCCGACGGCATTGCCCGCACGCTTGAGGAATCGCTCGGCGCCGCCATCAAGGCGCTGCCGGCCAAGGATCGCCGCAAGGGCCGGGTCTCCACCACGCGCCGCCCGCGCTTCCTCGCCCGCCGCAGGGCCGGCAATCTCGGGCTGAGGCTGGTTATTGATGGCCAGGAGATTATTTCGAGAGAATAGAGCGCTCTTCTCCTTCCCCCTTGTGGGGGAAGGTGGATTGCCGCGAAGCGGCAAGACGGATGAGGGGTGTTCCAGGGAACGCCAACGCCTCACTCCGCTGGAGCACCCCTCATCCGTCTCGGCGCTGCGCGTCGATCCACCTTCTCCCACAAGGGGAGAAGGAAGAGGGAGCCTACACCAGCGGCTTTAGCGCCACCCACAGCGCACCGCCGATCAGGCCGATGAAGATCAACCAGCCGACCTGGTTGTTGGATTTGAACAGCCGCAGGCATTGATCGGGATCGTCGATATCCAGAACCGCTATCTGCCGCGCCATATGGGCGCCGGCGGCGATCAGCCCGGCCAGCGCCACCACAGGCGCCTGCGCCGAGGCGAAGGCGATGGCGAAGCAGACCAGCGTGCCGCCATAAAGCCCGACCAGCCAGGTCTTGGTGTTGTCGCCGAACAGCCGCGCCGTCGAGCGCACGCCGACAATGGCGTCGTCTTCCTTGTCCTGATGCGCGTAGATAGTGTCGTAGCCGATCACCCACAGGATTGAGCCGATATAGAGCATGACGGCCGGGCCATCGAGATCGCCGAACTCCACCGCCCAGCCCATCAGCGCACCCCAGGAGAAGGCGAGCCCGAGCACCAACTGCGGCCAGTTGGTGAAGCGCTTCATGAAGGGATAGACGGCAACGATGACCAGCGAGACGATGCCGAGCGGAATGGCGAAGTCGTTGAACTGCAACAGCACGACGAGGCCCAGCAACGCCTGGATGACCAGGAATATCCAGGCCTGGCGGCGCGTCACCTTGCCGGCCGGCAGCGGCCGCGAACGGGTGCGCTCGACCTTGTTGTCGATGTCCTGGTCGACAATGTCGTTATAGGTGCAGCCGGCGCCACGCATGGCGACGGCGCCGACAAAGAACAGGAACAGGAACCACGGCGACGGCAGCAATGTGAGCAACGGGTCTGCCGGGCGCGGATAGGCGCTGGCCGCAAGCGCTGCCGACCACCAGCAGGGCCACAGCAGCAATTGCCAGCCGATCGGCCGGTCCCAGCGCGCAAGCTGCGCGTAAGGCCACAGCCAGCGCGGCAATATCTTGTAGACCCAATGGCCGCTCGGCGCGTCGGCGACGCGGCCCTGTGCGGCTTTCGACTGGATGGTTTCCATCGTGCTGGAGTGGCAGCAGCGGCGTGCGCCGTCAAGCGGCCGCATTGTCGCTCAGGCGGTGAAAACATCGTGGCTGGCAAACCATTCCTTCGCCACCTCCGTGAAGGCCAGCGCCGCCTTCGACAGCCTTTGCCTTGTGTCATGGGTGAGGATGATGCGCTGCATCGGCAGCGGATCGGACAGCGGCTTGCAGACCAGCGGCAGCCCGTCATAACTCCTGTCGCCATAAGGCCTGGTGTAGCTCACCGCGACGCCGAAGCCGTTGGCGACCATGCTGCGCTGCAGTTCGAACGAACTCGCCGTCGATTGCGAGACCGGCGACAGGCCGCGGCTGAGGAACAGGTCCAGCATATGCTGCCAGCTATGCGGCTGGTCGGTGGTGATCAAGGGATGGGTCGCCAGCTCCGCCAGGCTGACGCTGGCCTGGCTGGCCAGCGCGTGGCCTTGCGGCAGAAGCGCGTGTGGCCGCAGCTCATGCAGCAGGATGCGGGCGAAGTGCGAGGGCAGGCCGAGATCGTAGGTCAGGCCGAGATCGATTGCCGCATCGCCGAGCCGCCGGCCCAGCGTCTCGAAGGTCTCGTCGCGGACCACCACGGTGACCGCCGGGCAGCGTTGCGAAAAAGCGCGGATCAGCGCCGGCGCGAAATAAGGCGCCAGATCCTCGAAACAGCCGAGCACAAGTTCGCCCCCGACATCGGCGTCGCGCGTCCCGAGCCCAACCAGTTCGTCCGCTTCGGCCAGCACCTGCTTTGCCTTCGCCACCGCGCTGCGGCCGAACGAGGTCAGCGCGATGCCGCTGCCGCGCTGGCGCACGAACAGTTTCTGGCCGAGCGTCGCTTCGACATTGTCGATCGCCACCGAGATCGAGGGCTGCGAGACGTTCAGCATCCGCGCGGCCGCGGTGACGCTGCCATGCCGTGCGACGGCGACGAGGTAACGCAGCTGGGTGAGGGTCAGATTCATAGTCTAAAACTATAAGAGAGATGAGAAGTTATTATTTTACGCGATGTGCGGCGGCTGCGATAGTCGGTCATCGAAACAGGGAAGACATGAGATGGCCGCCAGACATATCGATGCCGCAGCGATTGCCGACTACCAGCGCGACGGCGCGGTCTGCATACGCGGCGCTTTCAAGGACTGGGTCGGCACCATCGGCGCCGGCATCGAGCGCAACATGCAAAACCGCAGCGCCACGGCGTCGGACATCGCCAACGGCAAGGGCAGCTTCTTCGACGATTACTGCAATTGGGAGCGCATTCCCGAATTCGTCGACGTGGTGCGCAATTCCCCGGCCGCGGAACTCGCGGCAGCGGCGATGCAGTCGCGCAGCGCCCAGTTCTTCCACGACCATGTGCTGGTCAAGGAACCGGGCACGCAAAAGCCGACGCCTTGGCACCAGGACATCCCGTATTACTTCGTCGATGGCACCCAGACCGTCAGCTTCTGGATTCCGATCGATCCGGTCAAGGAAGCGACGCTGCGGCTGATCGCCGGCTCGCACAAATGGGACAAGATGATCCTGCCGGTGCGCTGGCTAGATGACAGCAATTTCTATGCCGGCGAGGGCGATTATCTGCCCGTGCCGGATCCAGACAAGGACCCGTCGCTGAAGGTGCTCGAATGGGAGATGGAGCCGGGCGACGCCATCCTGTTCGACTTCCGCACCGCGCATGGTGCGCGCGGCAATCCGACCGCGGCGCGGCGCCGGGCGCTGTCGCTGCGCTGGGTCGGCGACGATGCGCGCTATGTCGAGCGCCCCGGCCGTACCTCGCCGCCCTATGCCGGCCATGACATGAAGCCCGGCCAGAAACTGCGCGAGGACTGGTTTCCAGTGGTCTTCCAGAGCTGATACCGGCCGGGGACGCCGTGCTCTCGGCGCGACGTTCCCGTGCGCAACCGGTATGGCGCAAGGTAAAACTCTTGACCCGCGCCGCCCGGGGCAATAGCGCAGTCCCTGTCGTGAAATGACAAGGGACATCGGCATGCGCGTTTTGTTGATCGGCTCCGGCGGCCGCGAACATGCCCTGGCCTGGAAGATCGCGGCCTCGCCGCTTTTGACCAGGCTCTATGCCGTGCCCGGCAATCCGGGCATCGCCCACGAGGCCGAACTGGTCAAGCTCGACATCGCCGACCATGCCGCTGTTGCCAGCTTCTGCCAGGACAACGCGATCGATCTCGTCGTCGTCGGGCCGGAAGGGCCGCTGGTCGCCGGCATTGCCGACGATCTGCGTGAGCAGGGCATCCGCGTCTTCGGCCCGTCGAAGCGGGCAGCGCGGCTCGAAGGCTCGAAAGGTTTTACCAAGGACCTTTGCGCCAAATACGGCATCCCGACCGCCGCCTATGGCCGCTTCACCGATCTTGCCTCGGCGAAAGCCTATGTCGAAAAGGTCGGCGCGCCGATCGTCATCAAGGCCGACGGGCTTGCCGCCGGCAAGGGCGTCACCATCGCCATGACGCTGGACGAGGCGCGCGCCGCCCTCGATGCTTGTTTCGACGGCGCATTCGGTGACGCCGGCGCTGAGGTCGTGGTCGAGGAATTCATGACCGGCGAGGAGGCGAGTTTCTTCTGCCTGTGCGACGGCACGACCGCACTTCCCTTTGGCACCGCGCAGGACCACAAGCGCGTCGGCGATGGCGATACCGGCCCCAACACCGGCGGCATGGGCGCCTATTCGCCGGCGCCGGTGATGAGCCCCGAAATGGTCGAGCGCACCATGCGCGAGATCGTCGAGCCGACCATGCGCGGCATGGCCGAGCTTGGCGCGCCGTTCGCCGGCATTCTGTTTGCCGGGCTGATGATCACCGACAAGGGGCCGAAGCTGATCGAATACAACACCCGCTTCGGCGATCCCGAGTGTCAGGTGCTGATGATGCGGCTGAAGGACGATCTGCTGGTGCTGCTCAACGCCGCCGTCGACGGCCAGTTGGCGCACAGTTCGATCCGCTGGCGCGACGATGCCGCGCTGACCGTGGTGATGGCGGCACAGGGCTATCCCGGGACGCCGGAAAAAGGCTCGGTCATTCGGGGTCTCGACGAAGCCGCTGGCGAAGGCGTTGAGATTTTCCATGCCGGCACTGCCATCAATGGCGGCGCGCTGGTCGCCAATGGCGGCCGCGTGCTCAACGTCACGGCATCAGGCAAGACGGTGGGCGAAGCGCAAAGCCGCGCTTACGCCGCGCTCGACCGTATCGACTGGCCGCAAGGCTTCTGCCGCCGCGACATAGGCTGGCAGGCGGTGGCGCGGGAAAAGGCCAGCGCCGCCACATAAGCCTCAGCGCTCGCGAACCAGTTCCGTCGAAGCGGTGCTGACCGGGTCGGCGGCCTGCGAGAAGGCGGCCTCGAGCAGAGCCTCCGAACGATACGTGGTCCGCTTCCAGGCGACATACTCGGCAATGCCGAAGCGCGCGCGGCGCGGCACCGTCTTGACCACCGGCATGCGGAAGGCGGCGCGGAATGTCTGCCAGCGCGCGCCGAGCACCGCCACCATTTCCTCGACCGTCGGTGGCGTCGCCACATCGGCGTATGTGATGGTGACTTTGCCGGCGAGCCCGGCCGCGCGCGACACCGGCACCGGTATTGAGGCGAGGTAGTCGGGCGGCACGTCGATCAGGCCGCCGAAGGGCCATTGCTGGCGCAGTGCCGCCGCGTCCATCGGCGCGACGTTGACGTCGATGTCGTTGGGCGTGCCGGCGACGCGGTAGGGGCAGCGCAGGCGCCCGCAATTGGCCTGCGCCGAGAACTGCCACAGCGCATAGCCCTGCCAGTTGCCCATCGGAAAATGCACGTCGATGTCGGGCTTGTAGCGCGCATACCAGAGCGGCAGCCGCGACAGCAGACGGTATTGGTAGCGGTTGTCGGCGATGTACTGGGCGGTCTTGCCGTTGGTGTAGAGGATCGGGAAACGGCCGAGCCGCCGGTGCACCTGGCGCACGAATTCCTCGGCATCCTCGAGCGACATCCATTGCGAGGGGTCGTTGCCTTCGAGATCGAGGGCGAGCAGATCGTCAGGGGCTGGCTCGGCGAAATCGATGAAACTGTTGGCCTGCTCGAGCGGATTGCCGGGGCGGGCAAGATGATACGCGCCCCATTTCAGCCCGAGCGCCTTGGCCACCACCTTGCGCGTCTGAAACAGCTCGCGCGTCACCGCAAAGCGTTTCCACAATGTCTTGCAGAGTTTGACCGTAGGCTCGTCGCCGTAGCAGAAATAGGGCGGCGGCAGCCCGTCGGAGGCCTTGTTGATGAAGCCGACAATGCGCTTGTCGGTGGCAAGCTGCGCCCACTCGATGGAATTGTATTCATAGGCGTCGACTACCAGCGCGCGGTCGCCATCCCGCCAAGGCTCGGAAAAGTCCGAGGCTGTAGCCGCTGACGTCAGCGCCATCATCGCCGCGAGAGCGATCGCTGAGCGGCGAAGAAGATGCGCCGGCGTTTTCAAACAGGGATCCCCGCTGACCAAACACCGATGGTGGACCGGTATGGTTAAGGAAGTGCTTTCGGCAGGAGTCCTGTCGCTCTCGCGATTTCGTCATTCTATGGCGAAGCAAGGAGCGAAGCGACGCGGCGCGGACCATAGTATGCATTCCGCGACTTCGAAGCGTTGCCACGGCGCAGAATTCTGCACCGTTGCGCCCCTAGCGCGAGGTCGCGACATGGTACTCGGCGTCCGCTACGCTCCCGCTCCACCTGTGGACGACGAAGTTCGATGAAAATCCGCGTGACAAAGTTTGACGTTTACGTAAAAAGAACGTCGGAGGCCGCCCAGAGGCGGATGGTTTTGCATCGGCCCGGGTCCTAGGATCGAGCGATCGGAGCAGCGGAGGAGAAGCGGCATGTACAAGGCCCCGGTCGACGACATTTCGTTCACGCTCAAGCATGTCGCCGGGCTCAAGCCGGCACTCGACAGCGGCGCGTTCGGGGACCTCGGCGAAGACCTTGTCGACGCCATCCTGGCCGAGGCCGGCCGCTTCGCCAGCGAGGAGGTGGCGCCGCTCTACAAGATCGGCGACCAGCACGGCGCGGTGCTGAAGGATGCAGCCGTGACCATGCCGCCCGGTTGGAAGGCGCTTTACCGCAGCTGGATCGACGGTGGCTGGAACGCGTTGTCGGGGCCGGAAGAATTTGGTGGCCAGGGCCTGCCGACCATGCTCGGCGTTGCCGCGCTCGAGATGTGGAACTCCGCCGCCATGGCCTTCGGCATCGGCCCGACGCTGACCATGGGCGCCGTCGAGGCGCTGGACAAGCATGCCTCCGAAGCGCTGAAGGCAAAGTATCTGGCAAAGCTCGTCTCCGGCGAGTGGATGGGGACGATGAACCTGACCGAGCCGCAGGCCGGTTCCGATCTCGCCGCCTTGCGCAGTCGCGCCGAGCCTGCCGGCGACGGCACCTACCGCATCTTCGGCCAGAAAATCTTCATCACCTATGGCGAGCATGATTTCACCGACAACATCATCCATCTGGTGTTGGCGCGGCTGCCCGACGCACCGGCCGGCACGCGCGGTATTTCGTTGTTCCTGGTGCCGAAATTCCTGGTCAATGATCACGGCTCGCTCGGCGCCCGCAACGACGTCTTCTGTTCCGGCCTCGAGCACAAGCTCGGCATCCATGCCTCGCCGACTTGCACCATGATCTATGGCGACGGGTTCCAGGGTGCTGCGCCCGGCGCCATCGGTTGGCTGATCGGCGAGGAGAACAAGGGGCTCGCCTGCATGTTCACCATGATGAACAACGCGAGGCTTTGCGTCGGCATGCAGGGCGTGGCAGTGGCCGAAGCCGCGACGCAGAAGGCGATCGCCTATGCCAATGAGCGCCGCCAGGGCAAGGCATCGGACTTTTCAGGCGCCGGGATGGCGCCGATCGTCCATCACCCCGACGTGCAGCGCAATCTCTTGACCATGAAGGCTTTGACCCAGATCGCCCGCGCCATCAGCTATTCCTGCGCCCATGCCATCGACCTCGCGCGAGTCTCGCCCGGCGATCAGGCCGCGCATTGGCGCGACCGCGCCAATCTGCTGACGCCGCTGGCCAAGGCCTTTTCCACCGATATCGGCGTCGATATCGCATCGCTCGGCGTCCAGGTCCACGGCGGCATGGGCTTCATCGAGGAGACGGGCGCGGCCGCGCTCTATCGCGACGCCCGCATTGCGCCGATCTATGAAGGCACCAACGGCATCCAGGCGATCGACCTTGTAGCCCGCAAATTGCCGCTTGGCGGCGGCGAGCATGTGCATGGCTATATCGCCGAACTGAAGGCCATCGCCGACGAGGTGCGGACCTCGAACCTGCAGGGCTTCGGCCGCACCGCCGAAGCGCTTGACCAGGCGTTCGACGATCTCACCGAGGCGACGCGCTTCCTGCAGAAACTGCTAGCCGATGGCCGCCTCGACGAAGCTCAGGCCGGTGCGACACCCTATCTCAGGCTGATCTCGCTTGCTGCCGGCGGCGCCTATCTGGGGCGCGGCGGACTTGCCGAGCAAAGCCGCATCGCCCTTTGCCGCTTCTTCGCCGAAAACCTGCTCGGCGAAGTCAGCGCCTTGAAGGAACGCGTCATCGATGGCGCCGAGAGCCTCGCTACCGCCGGCAAGGCGCTGATAACGGCCTGAATACCAGAGCGCTCACCAGGGAAGAATGACCGTGACAGACCATATTCTCGTCGAGCGCCAGGGCGCCATCCAGATCATCCGCATGAACCGTCCCGACAAGAAGAACGCACTGACGCGCGCCATGTACGCGACAATGTCCAAGGCGCTGGCTGATGGCGATGCCGACCCGGCGGTTCGCGTCCATGTCTTCCTCGGCGTTTCAGGCGCCTTCTCTTCCGGCAACGATCTCGCCGATTTCCTGGTCATCGCCACCGGCGGTGAGGGCGGCAACGAGGTCTGGGACTTCCTGATGGCGCTGGCCAAAACGGAGAAGCCGATGGTCTCCGGCGTCGACGGCATTGCGGTCGGCATCGGCACCACGCTCAATTTGCATTGCGACCTGACTTTCGCCACGCCGCGCACCGTCTTCCGCACGCCCTTCGTCGACCTCGGCCTGGTGCCGGAGGCGGGCTCCAGCCTGCTGGCCCCGCTCATCCTCGGCAGGCAGGGCGCCTTCGCGCTGCTTGGCCTCGGCGAAGGTTTTTCCGCCGAGCGCGCCAAGGCCGCCGGCCTGATCTATGAGGTGGTCGAGGAGGACGGGCTAGAAGCTACGGTACTCGCAGCAGCCGGCGCGATCGCCGCCAAGCCGCCGCAGGCGCTGAAGATTGCGCGTGACCTGATGCGCGCCCCGCGCGACGAGCTTGTCGCCCGCATCAAGGTGGAGAGCGAGCATTTCTCCGAGCGGCTGAAGTCCGACGAAGCGCGCGCCGCGTTGACCGCGTTTATGACTAGGAAGAAGGCCTGAACTTATCCTCAGGGATAAAGCCGTGTCTTGTCCCAGCCGCCTTCGGCGTTGCGCGAAAAGACCAGCCGATCGTGCAGACGGAATGGCCGGTCGTGCCAGAACTCGATCGCCTGCGGCACGATGCGGAAGCCCGACCAGTGCTTTGGCCGCGGGATTTCGCCGATAGGGTAGCGCGCCGTGTATTCGGCCACCGCCTTCTCCAGGGCAAAGCGGCTTTCCAGCGGCCGCGACTGTTTCGAAGCCCATGCGCCGATCCGGCTGCCGCGCGGCCGCGTCGCGTAATAGGCGTCGGCTTCAGCGTCGCTGACGATCTCCACCGGACCGCGTATGCGCACCTGGCGGCGCAGCGATTTCCAGTGGAAGCACATCGCCGCCTTCATGCTGCCAAGAATCTCGCGGCCCTTGGCGCTCTCGAAATTCGTGTAGAAGACAAAGCCGCTTTCATCGAAACCCTTGAGCAGCACCATCCGCACATCCGGCATGCCGTCGGCATCGACGGTTGCAAGTGCTACGCCGTTGGCGTCGTTGATTTCGCTTTTCTTGGCGTCCTCCAGCCACTCGGCAAAGAGCCGGAACGGCTCGGCGGCTTCGGTAAAGTCACTACTTGTTAACTCAGTGTCACTCATAGTTTTTCTCAAATTGTCTCGAGCTTCAGGAGGTTGCCGATTGTCGCGTATCGCGCAAGCTTTTGACAGCGGGCAATGGAGCGTTATCGCTTCGGCCAGTTCGAAAGCCGTGATCGTGATTATCGCCCTGCCGCTTGCCGCCTGCGGCGCCGGCGGCTTCAGCCTGGAAAAGGCCGAGGTCGATCGTTCCATCGTCACCTCAAGCGCGCCGGCGAGGGTGACATCGACGGACGCCGACAGCGCTTCCGACCAGACCACGATCGGCAATGCGGTGTCTTCGGCCGACATCGAGGAGCTTCGCGGCCAGGCCGTGCCGTGGGCGAATGCCGACACCGGCTCGCGGGGCTCCATCACCGAACTCGCCGAAGTGCAGGACAACGGCCAGGCCTGCCGCAGCTTTACCGCCTCGCGCGAAAGCTTCGACGGCGTCGCTTTGTTCAAGGGGCAATTGTGCATCACCGCGGCCGGCGGCTGGCACATGCAGGACTTCAAACCGCTCTGATTTTTCGAGGTTTGCGGGCGCTGCAATTTCAACCCTCGATAAGCCTGTGCGCCACTGGAATTTCTTCCTATGGGAGCGCATATAAGGGCCAACGTGGATTTAACTCATTTTCCAGGGCAGGACGCATGCGCGACCCCTATGAGGTGCTGGGCGTTGCCAAGAACGCATCGGCCAAGGACATAAAATCGGCCTACCGCAAGCTCGCCAAGAAGTATCATCCGGACCAGAATCCGAATGATCCCAAGGCCAAGGACCGTTTTGCCGCCGCCAATCAGGCCTATGAGGTCGTCGGCGACGAGAAGAACCGTGCGGCCTTCGACCGCGGCGAGATCGACGCCGACGGCAAGCCGAAATTCCAGGGCTTCGAGGGTGCAGCCGGCGGCGGCGATCCGTTCGGTGGCTTCCGCCGCCAGCAGGGCGCCGGCGGCTCGCGCTTCGAATTCCGATCGGGGCGTCCGGGCGGCGATCCGTTCGACGGCAACAGCGACATTTTCAGCCAGATCTTCGGCGACGCCTTTTCCGGCGCGCGCGGCGCCGGAACAGGCGACCGCCGCCAGCAGGCGACCGCCGCCGATCTGAACGTCACGCTCGACGTCACCATCGAGGAGATAGCGACCGCCGACAAGGTGACGGCGATGTTCCCCGACGGCCGCAAGATCGCGGTCAAGCTGCCGGTCTATGTCGAGGATGGCCAGACCATCCGGCTGAAGGGCCAGGGCGAGCAGGGGCCGGGACAGCCGGGCGATGCGCTGGTCAAGATCCGTATCCGCAGGCACCCGCGCTACCGCATCGAGGGCCGTGACCTGCATGCCGATCTGGAGGTAGCGTTGGCCGACGCGGTGCTGGGCGCCAAGGTGCCGGTCGACACGCCGACCGGCAGGCTGGCGGTCAACATTCCGGCCTGGTCGAGTTCCGATAAGGTGCTGCGCCTGAAGGGCAGGGGCTTGCCGGAAAAGGCCGGCGGCCATGGCGATCTCTACGCCCATGTCCGCATCATGCTGCCGGAAGGCGGCGACAGCGAACTCGAAGCGCTGATGCGCAGCCGCAAAGGCTGACGCGGCTCGACTTCGCTGGCTAGCTGCCGGGCGCTGCTTCCTCCATCCGCCGGATGGTTTCGCCGAAGCGGCGCAACGCCTGCCGCACCGGGACATGCGGGCTCTCGATCTCAAGCAGGATCATCGTCTCGCTGCCGAGGAAGGCGGCGCTGACCAGGCTGGTCACTTCGGCGGCGGAGAATGGCCCGAGGCCGCCAAACCGCCGCTCCGCCTCTTGCGCCAGTCCGTCCAGCAGTTCGAACCAGCCGCGCAGGTCGCGGCGCACCGCCTTGGCGATTTCGGGGCTCGACAGGCTTGCCGCGATCATCTCGTGCAGGATCCGGACATAGCCGGACGCCAGATCATCGTCGAGGAAATCGCAAGCGCGCTCCCAGCGTTGCCACAGCGGCATAGGTGCCGCGAAAGTCTCCGCCTGGCGTTTCAGCAGGCCCTCGTTCAGATGGTCCAGCAGGGCCAGGAACAGCCGTTCCTTGGAGCCGAAATGGTAATGGATCTGGCTGAGCGGAACGCCGGCGATCTCGGCAACGCGGCGCGTCGACAGATCGGCATAACCGCCTCGATGGAGGCATAATTCGGCAGCCGAAATCAGTTCGGCGCGCGTGTCGCGCTTTTGCTTGTTCTGCGGCGGGGTAACGGCTTCGGCAGCGTCCGTCATGCGGCGTGGCTGCCGCTGGTAGCGGTGCAATCTGGGCGGATCATAGCTTCTCCTGTCCGGGGCTGGACGTCCCTCCACTCTATCTCGGTCGAGCGACCGATCAAGTTGACTCGTCAGAAAATTTATGGTTTTTGACGCTGAATTCGGTCGACCGACCGAATCCTGATGCTTGCACGGAGGGGCAGTCATGGCGGGCGTAATCACCCTTATCTACGGCGTTGCCGCATACCTGATTTTTCTCGGTTCGTTTCTCTATGCGGTCGGTTTCGTCGGCAACATGGTCGTGCCGAAATCGATCGATTCCGGAGTCGCTGGAAGTCCGGTCGAAGCCGTCATCGTCAATGCACTGCTGCTCGGCCTTTTCGCCGCCCAGCACAGCATCATGGCGCGGCCGGTTTTCAAGCGCTGGTGGACACGGATTGTCCCGCACGCGGCCGAACGCAGCACCTATGTGCTTTTGGCCAGCCTCATCCTGCTGCTGCTCTACTGGCAATGGCGGCCGATTCCCGGTCTCGTCTGGACGGTCGAGAACCCGGTCTGGGTCGCCGTCATCCATGGCGTGTTCTGGCTCGGCTGGGCGGTATTGTTGACCAGCACCTTTCTGATCAACCATTTCGAACTGTTCGGCTTGCGCCAGGTTCTCGCCGCTTTGCGCAAGAGCGAACCGGCGCCGCCCGTGTTCAGGACGCCGCTGTTCTACAAATGGGTCCGGCACCCGCTCTATGTCGGGTTTCTCCTGGCCTTCTGGGCGACGCCGTCGATGACATGGGGCCATCTTCTGTTCGCGGCGGGCAGCATCGGCTACATCCTGCTCGGCATCTTCCTCGAGGAACGCGATCTCGTCGCGATGTTTGGCGATCAGTACCGCCTCTACCGCAAGCAGGTGGGAATGCTCATTCCCTGGCGCAAAATGGCTGGATAGGGCCGATGCGTTGCCGCCCCCCCCCGTGGGGGGGGGGGCCCGGGGGGGGGGCCGCACGGGGGCCGGGCGCCCATGGGGGGTGAAAAAACACAAAAAACCAGTTTAATTGTTGGTAGTAT
>NZ_JAMYRV010000060.1:0-36522 GCF_040321555.1 Mesorhizobium sp. M0317
TTTTACCACCCACACCACCCAAACCCACCCCAGCCCCGGGGGGGGGGGCGGGGATTGTTCAAAACCACACACCAAAAAAACCCCCCCCCCCGGGGCGCGCCCGCCACCCCCCGGATCCTGCTGCACGAGCAATTGCGCGAAGTTGAACTGCGCCAGCCGGTTGCCGGCCTCGGCGGCGGCCTGCATCAGCGCATAAGCTCCCTTCTCGTCCTTCTTGACGTAGCGGCCGTCGAGCAGCATCAGCGCATACTGGAACTGCGATTCAGGAATCCCCTGCTCGGCGGCCTGCGCATACCATTTGGCGGCTTCCGCTGGGTTGAGCGGCACGCCCAACCCGCGCGACAGGATCTCGGCCACCAGCGTTTGCGCCGCCGGGTCGCCATTCTGAGCCCGCACCAACGCCAGATTGTAGGCCGTCTTGTAAAGGCCGCGCTGGAAAGCGCCATAGGCGGGGTCCGCCGGCTTGGCGCCGAAACGTTCGGGGTTGATCGCGTCGGCCGACGGCAGCGGCGCGGTTGTCGCCGGCTGCGGCAGCGGGGTGTCGATCGGCTTGTCGATATGGACGCCGGAATCCGTGGCACCGGCTTTTGGGGCACCCGCATCGGGGGCGACCGCATCCGGCACGCTGAGGGCGGGTGCGCTGGTGTCCGGCCTCGGCTGCGGCAGCGGAACGGTCTCCGCCGCGATCGCTGCCCCGCTCATCAACGCCGCAACGAGAACCGCGAGAGGAAGTCCATGTCGGCGCACGTCAGCCCTCGAAGCGCGGCGCGGTTTGGTCGAGCAGCGCATTGGCGGCGGCAATCGCCGCCTTCGGATCGGCGCCTTCGGCAAAGACGGCGCTGGACAGCGCCACGAACTCGGCGCCAGTGGCGGCCACCGCTTCTACCGAGGCGATGGCGGAACCGGCCATGACAATGCAAGGGATCTCAATCACGTCCGCCCACCATTGCCCGAGCGACAGGTTGCGCGGATGCGGTTCCGGCTTGTTGTCGTAGCCGAAGCGGCCGAAGAAGATGTAGTCGGGTCTGGTTTCGCCGAGTTCCAGCGCGTCGTCGCGCGTCTTGGCGCCACCGGCGCCGACCATCATCTTGCCCTGGAAGTGTTCGATGGTCTCGGCGAGCGCGTCCTTGGAAACCTCGACATGAATGCCGTCGGCCTGGACACGGCCGGCAATGCGGGTATCGCCGGCGATGATGACGGCGATGCCGGCCGCTTGCGCGGCCGGTACGATCTGTTCTGCAAAAGCCTGGAAGGCAGCCTCGTCCATGCCGTTTTCAGGCAGGATCAGCGAAGCGATATCACCGCCGTCGAAGGCAGCCGCAATGCGGCGCGCCGGAGCGTCCCTGGGTGCGATCAGCACGATGCGGCAGCGGTTGGGGGGTGTTGCGTCGTTCATTGGCTTTCGATCCCGGGTTTCGCCTATGCCGGGCGAAGATGGTTGCATTGCGGCATAGAACAAAGCGCCCGCCTTGAACAGGCGGGCGGGGATCGATGCGATGGCTTTGGTTTACGATCGCCGGCGAGCCGACGCTCTGCGGCTCATTTGACGGCTTGCGGGCTTTCGGCCGGCGATTTGGCCCTCCACAAAGTCCAGCCGAGATTCATGCCGGCGGCGGCGATCAGGATGGCGGCTGCGCCGACGAACTGGGCCGGATGCAGCCGGTGGCCGAAGGCCATCACATCGACCAGGATCGCAACGACAGGATAGATGAAGGACAGCGACCCCTGCAGATGCGTCGGCAGTTTCTGGATGGCGGCGTACATCAATATGTACACCAGGCCGGTGTGAACGACGCCAAGCGTGGCCAGCATGGCCCAGCTCCAGGCATCGGCGGGCAAATGCGAGAGGTTGGCAAAGGGCGCCAGCATGACGACGCCGACGCAGACCTGGATCAGCGCGATCAGATGCGGCGGGGTGCCCTTGAGCTTCTTGGCGACGATTGCCGCGACAGCCCAGAAGAAGGCCGCTCCGAGCGCCATGACGATGCCGATGACATAATCTGTGCCGGTTATGCCGGAACCGACACCCGCATCGGGCCCTGTCTGCACGATTAGCAGCATGCCGGCGAAGGCGATGCCGAGCCAGGTCAGCTTGGCCAGTGTCAGCCGCTCGCCGAAGAACAGCGCGCCGAAGCCGACCAGCATGAAGGGCTGCGTGTTGTAGACCGCCGTGGCAATCGAGATCGAGGCGCGGGAGAAGGCGCTGAACAGCAACAGCCAGTTGATGACGATAGCCGCGCCGCCAAGAGCGGCGATGGCAACAATGCGCAGCGTCAGCCTGCCGCGCAGCAGCCCGAGTGCCGCGCAGGTGATCAGCAGCGCCACCGCGCCGAAGGCGCAGCGCCAGAACACCACGTCCATAACGGGCTGGCCCGACATGACGACAAACCAGCCGATCGTGCCGACAATCGTCATCGCCGCCGTCATCTCGATCGTGCCGCGTACCGTGTTGTCCATGACAATACCTCTATCTGTTGAGGCCATAATCTCATGCCGTCTTGAGGGTTTATATACCCTATGAAAGGTGATATGGGGGCAGGACCTTATTTAATAAGGCGCGCGCTGCCCTTTTGCGAGGAGATGAAAATGCTGGACGAGTTGGACAGAAAGCTTCTCGACATCCTGATCCTGGATTCGCGGACTTCGTTGAAGGATCTGGCGCAGCAGGTCGGGCTGTCATCGCCGAGCGTCTCGGAACGACTGCGGCGGCTCGAGGAACGCGGCGTCATCCGCGCCTTCACCATCGAGATCGACCCGGAGGCGCTGGGGTTTCCGTTGCAGGCGATCGTGCGGGTGCGGCCACTGCCGGGCAAGCTGCACATCGTGCAGAAGCTGATCGAGGAGATCCCGGAATTCGGCGAATGCGACAAGGTCACCGGCGACGACTGTTTCGTGGCCCGGCTCTACGTGCGCTCCATCGGCGAGCTCGACAAGCTTCTCGACCGCATCGCCGACAAGGCGGAAACCAGCACCGCCATCATCAAGGCGCAGCCGATCCGGCGCCGTCCTCCACCGCTGAACTAAAGCTCCAATTTGTAACCGATGTGGCTGGCCTTGAAGCCGAGCCGGTCATAGAAGCGATGCGCGTCCTGGCGGCTCTTGTTGGTGGTCAGCTGGATAATCTTGCAGCCGCGTTCACGGCACTGTTCGATCGCCCATTCCAGCAGACGCTGTCCCAGCCGTTCGCCGCGGCGGTCTGCGACGACGCGCACAGCCTCGATCTGGCCGCGCAAGGCGCCCTGCAGCGACAGCCCGGCGAGATAGCTGATCTGCAACGTGCCGATGACGCGGCCGCTATCCGTCATCACGGCAAGAAACTGGTTGGGGTCGGCGTCGATGGCGGCAAAGGCGTCGCGATAGGCCTTGGCGAGTGGCTCGGTCGCATCCTCGCGGCTGCGGCCAAGCGGATCGTCGGCGAGCATGGCTACGATGGCAGGCAGGTCGGCCGCTTCGGCGCGGCGGATGTGGGGTTCGCTCATTGTCAAAAACCTGGGGTCAAAAACCTGGGGTCAAAACCTGGGGTCAAAACCTGGGGCCAAAACCTGGGGCCAAAACCTGATGCATCGGACGGCGCCCTTATGCATCGGCGGCGATCTTGCCGTAAATCCGGAACCGTCGCTTTACGCACAGTTGATCGACACGGCCGGCATTTTCCCGGTCGCGGCGCAAGGGTTTCTGGGCTATTGCAGGGCAACCGTCTTCCCTCCAGCATTTCCAGTTCATGTCAGGTCTGCTCGCCGATCCGTGGTTTTATGCCGCCGCCATTCCGGCGGTGATACTTGTCGGGCTGTCGAAAGGCGGCTTCGGCGGCGCTGTCGGCTTCGTTGGCGTGCCTTTGATGGCGCTGGCCATGCCGCCGGTGCAGGCGGCGGCCATCCTGCTGCCGATCCTGTGCCTGATGGACATCGTTTCGGTGTGGACGTGGTGGGGTGTGTATGACAGAAAGATGCTGGTCGACATGATGCCGGGCGCGGTGATCGGCATTGGGCTCGGCTGGCTGACGGCAGCGCTCGTAACCGAAGAGATGGTGCGGCTGATCGTCGGCGCTGTCGCGCTGATCTTCGTGCTTCGCTGGCTCTATCTCCAGTTCCGCCACGGTTCCGACCATGCGGCGGTGCCCAACCGCATCGCCGCCGCCTTCTGGGGCATCGTCGCCGGCTTCACCAGCTTCGTCGCCCATGTCGGCGGGCCGCCCTTCCAGGTCTATGCGCTGCCGATCCGGCTCGATCCGAAGGTGCTGTCGGGGACATCGGCGATCTTCTTTGCCGCCACCAACGCGCTGAAGCTGATCCCCTATTTCGCGCTTGGCCAGTTCGACACAGCCAACCTGACGGCGTCGGCCGTGCTGATGCCGCTGGCGCCGCTGGCCACCATCGCCGGCGCCTGGCTGGTGCGGCGCATGCGGCCGGAGATTTTTTATCCCTTCACCTACGCGACCGTGGCCGTGGTCGCGGTCAAGCTGCTTTGGGACGGGATCGCCGGCCTGCTCTAAATCCCGCTCAGGCGGCTGCCGGTTTGGTTCGCGGGGCGCTCGCAAAGGTCAGCGATGCACCACCAACGACCACGACCGCCATGGCGCCGAGAGTGGCGATGTCGTGCGCGGTCGGCTTCAGCACCATGTCGGCGACGACGGCGATCATGATGACGAAATCGAACTTGACGATCCGTATCATGCGGCGCCCAAACGCTATGGCAGCCGGGGTCATGCCGTCCGCGGCAAGCATTGTGGCAAGCTTTTCGAACGAAGGCTTCAGCACGAGGATACCGGTCAGAAACGCGGCGGCGTAGCCGCAAAGGCCGATGACGACCCAAAGGTCGGAGAAGCCGGTCCATAGCGAAGTCAGCACCAGACCAGAAGCCAGGGTCGCGATAGACGCCGGCACGAACAGACGCAAGCCGAGTTTGTCCGTCGTTCTCAGCATGACCATCAGCGTCTCGTCGTCGCCGGCGCGATCGGCGAGTATCGAAACCAGCAGCATGGCGAAACCGCCGCCGAGCCAGAGGATCGCTGCCATGACATGCAGGAATTTGAAGAGAGAATACCAGTCCATTGCCGCTCCTTGTGCATCGTTCCGGGGTAAACGCTGCTTTCGCGCGTCTGCTTCCGAAGGAGGGCGGATTACTCCGTACATGTATCCAGAAGATGCCGCGTGGGTGCCGGCTTGTTGCGGTGGCGCCGTCGCCGGATTTTACCGCCAGCCCGCACAATACCCGGCATTTGCCGGATAGACGCCGTGTCGGCATTGGCTGGTTTCGCGGCATGATCCTGAAACCTGCGGGGACTAAGCCGCTCGCGACCGACGCTCCATTTTGGCCGCGCGCGGTCGGACCAAGTCTGCAACAACCAACGAGGGTATCCCATGTAAGGCGTAGCACGAATTTCTTCACCCTGGCCGTCATCTATTCCCTCTGCGGCATGGCGCTCGGCCTGGATATGGCGATCTCCAATGACCATGGGCAGATGCCGACCCACGCGCACACCATGGTGGCGGGCTGGCTGATGTCGGCGGTGTTTGCTTTCTTCTACCACCTGTTTCCAGCGGTCGGGCAAAAGACAATTGCGGTCGTGCATTTCTGGCTGACGGCAATCTGCGGCATCGCACTGATGATCGGGCTTTACTTTGAACTTGCCGGCCATCCGGAGATCGAGCCGGTGCTGGGTTCCTCCTCGATGGGCTTTTATGCGGCAATGCTGCTGTTCGCCTTCATTTCCTTGCCGGCTGTATGGAAGAAGGCATGAACAAGCTGACGATCAGGCTTCGGGGGTCGTTGTGCTGATACGGCACAGAAGGGCAGCGGTCGATCAAGAAATATCCGCGCCGTTAAGGGTTCATTAAGCTTTACAGGTGTTTACTATGTCCATCCAGTGATCTGGATTCTTACCGAGTGGTTGGAGCCACTTCGTTTGACGCCTCCCTGTTAAACTCCTGAGAGCCGCCTTATCCGCGGCTCTTTTTTTGTCTGCTTTTGGTCCGCTTGGCGCCCCTGCGCAGGCGTTAACCGTTTGTTAAACATGTGCTTGCCTTCACCGGCGGCGAAGCGCATTTTCAAGCTTCAGTCATCTAGGGTGCCGGCGTGACGGCGATGAAGCCGAATCAGCCGACGGGGCAGTGCAGGGGCGTATCGATGAACGAGCCTTCGAAGGGCAGCGCGAAAACCATCAAGCTGGCGGAACGCCGGGTTTTCTCCCAATCCTTCAAACCGCTCTACCAGGAAGGCATGGGCCTGGTTGAGCAAGCAGCGGAATATCTTGACGGCAAGGGCCGGGCCGAGGCCAAGAAGCTGTCCAGACTGGCGGCGACGCTCTATGCGGCCGAATCGATGCGGCTGACCACAAGGCTGATGCAGGTCGCCTCCTGGCTGCTTTTGCAGCGGGCGGCAAATTCCGGCGAGATGACCCGCGATCAGGTCGCTTCGGAAAAATCCAAGGTGCGTCTTGACACCGCCTCGGCGCATGACGAAGCGGTCGGCTGGGGCGAACTGCCGAAGGATTTCCTCGACCTCGTCACCCGCTCGCTGCGCCTGCAGGCGCTGGTGCGCCGCATGGACGACGAGATCTATGGCGGCGCGTTTGCCGAGACGCCGGTAGCAGGCCGCCGCGCCAATCCGGTTTCCGACCAGATCACGCTGCTGAACACGGCTTTCGCTCGAGGTTAAACGCCTCCCGTTTCCGGTTTGTTCACATTTCCCTGACATCGCTGTGCGCCGGAGGTAGACTTCGCGCATGAGGGAAGCGATTCGCATTATCGGTATCGATCCGGGGCTGAGGCGCACCGGATGGGGCATCGTCGAGAGCCTCGGCAACTCGCTGCGGTTTATCAGCTCCGGCACTGTACGCTCCGACGACAAGGCGGCACTGGCGACACGGCTCTGCCAATTGCATGACGGGCTGGCCGAGATCCTGCATGCGGCCATGCCGCAAGAAGCGGCCGTCGAACAGACCTTCGTCAACAAGGATGCCGTGGCGACGCTGAAGCTCGGCCAGGCGCGCGGCATAGCCATGCTGGTGCCGGCGCGCGCCGGCCTTGTCGTCGCCGAATATGCCCCCAATGCCGTCAAGAAGGCGGTGATCGGCGTTGGCCATGGCGACAAGAAGCAGATCCACATGATGGTAAAGGTGCTGTTGCCGAAAGCCGTTTTCGACACCGAACATGCCGCAGACGCGTTGGCTATCGCCATCTGCCACGCGCATCACCGGCAAAGCGTCGCCTACAGGATGGCGCTGGCATGAGGGATCACGCATGATCGGCAAATTGAAAGGCACGCTGGACGAGATCGACGAGGATTTCTGCCTCGTCGATGTGCACGGCGTCGGCTATGTCGCCTATTGCTCGGCGCGCACGCTGGCCGCGCTGCCTTCGCCCGGCGAGGCGGTGGTGCTGTTCATCGAGACCTATGTGCGCGAGGACATGATCCGGCTCTACGGTTTCCAATCGGTGCTTGAGCGCGAATGGTTCCGGCTGTTGATGAGCAATGTGCAAGGCGTCGGCGCCAAGGTGGCGCTGGCCATCCTGTCGACGCTGGCGCCGGCCGACCTCGCCAATGCGATCGCGCTGCGCGACATCGCCATGGTCAGCCGCGCGCCCGGCGTCGGCAAGAAGGTGGCCGAGCGCATCGTCACCGAATTGAAGAACAAGGCGCCGGCCTATGCCGGAACCGCCTCCGGCGCCATCGGCCTGAAGCAGGAACTCGGGGAAGGCGTGGCGCCGGCGCCGATCACCGACGCCGTCTCGGCGCTGGTCAATCTCGGCTATTCGCGCGACACCGCAGCCAATGCTGTCGCGGCGGCGCTGAAGACGGCCGGCGAGGACGCCGATGCCTCGAAGCTCATTCGTTTCGGGCTGAAGGAACTGGCGCGGTGAGTGATTGCTTGTCCGGTCCTTTGCCCTGTGCGAGGAAGGCCGCATGAGCCTTTCACCCCGCCTCATTGCCCCGGACAAGCGCGGCGAGGATGCTGAGCAGACCTTGCGGCCGCAGACGCTCGCCGATTTCGTCGGCCAGGCCGCGGTGCGGGCCAACCTCAAAGTCTTCATCGAGGCCGCCAAGGGCCGCAGCGAGGCGCTTGACCATGTGCTGTTCGTCGGGCCGCCGGGGCTTGGCAAGACAACGCTGGCGCAGATCATGGCGCGCGAGCTCGGCGTCAATTTCCGCTCGACCTCCGGCCCGGTGATCGCCAAGGCCGGCGATCTCGCCGCACTTCTCACCAATCTCGAAGACCGCGATGTGCTGTTCATCGACGAGATCCACCGGCTCAATCCGGCGGTCGAGGAAATCCTTTACCCGGCGATGGAGGATTTCCAGCTCGACCTGATCATCGGCGAAGGTCCGGCAGCACGCTCGGTCAAGATCGATCTTGCCCGCTTCACCCTGGTCGCCGCCACCACCAGGCTCGGCCTTTTGACCAACCCGCTGCGCGACCGTTTCGGCATTCCGGTGCGGCTCAATTTCTATTCTGTCGAGGAACTGGAGCAGATCGTGCGGCGCGGTGCCCGCATCCTGCAAATGCCGCTCGGCGACGACGGCGCGCTGGAGATTGCGCGCCGCGCCCGCGGCACGCCGCGCATCGCCGGCCGACTGTTGCGCCGCGTGCGCGACTTCGCCTCCGTTGCCGGTGACGGCCACGTCGACAAGCAGATTGCCGACGAAGCTCTCACCCGGCTCGAGGTCGACGCGCTCGGCCTCGACGCGCTCGACCGCCGCTATCTCTCGATGATCGCGCGCAATTTCGGTGGTGGCCCGGTCGGCATCGAGACGATCGCCGCCGGCCTCTCCGAGCCGCGCGACGCCATCGAGGACATTATCGAGCCCTATCTGATCCAGCAGGGTTTCATCCAACGCACACCACGCGGCCGCGTGCTGACCGCCAACGCCTGGCGCCATCTCGGCCTCGACGCGCCAAAGGATCTGGCGCAGCAGCAGATCAACCTGTTCCAGGAAGAGTAACGGAGATTTGTCCTCCGGAACGGGCTGTCTGCGCAGAATTTCCTCAAGCCTGCCAGCGTGAAGGCGCATTCCTGGATGCTATCGGGCGTCGTAGTGTCGGCGCGAACTGCTCCGATCAAGCGTCGGAGCCAGAAAAGTGATCACCAGACGCGGGTTCCTGAAATTCGCCGGAGGTTCGTTCCTCTCGCTGGCTTCGCTCAGTGCCTATGCGGTCGGCATCGAGCCGATGCTGTTGACGCATGTGAAGCGCTACCGGCTGACGCCGCCGCATTGGCCTGCAGATCTCAAGCTGCGCGTTGTAGCACTTGCCGATATTCACGCCTGCCGTCCCTGGATGACGCCTGAGCGGATCGCTTCGCTCGTCGAGGGTGCGAACGTGCTGCAGCCCGACCTGATCGTACTGCTCGGCGATTATATCTCAGGCATGTCCCTGGTGACGAACCGGGTGGAGGCCCATGAATGGGCGCCGGCCTTGTCAGGACTGAAGGCGCCGCTTGGTGTCCTGTCGATCCTCGGCAATCACGACTGGTGGCACGATCCTTTCGCGCAGCAGGCCGGAGCGGGGCCGACTGTGGCGCGCAAGGCACTGGAGGAAGCCGGCATCTCGGTTCTGGAGAACGACGCTGTGCGTCTGGAAAAGAATGGATACGGCTTCTGGATCGCCGGACTCGCCGACCAGCTGGCCCTGTTACCGAACAAGGCCGCAGGCCGCGACAAATTTGAAGGCCTCGACGATCTCGACGGCACGCTGGCCAAGATCACCGACCAGGCACCCGTCATCCTGCTCGCGCATGAGCCTGACATCTTTCCGAAAGTGCCGTGGCGGGTTTCGCTGACGCTGTCGGGACACACCCATGGCGGGCAGGTCAGACTGTTCGGTTATTCGCCGGTGGTGCCGTCCAGCTTCGGCAACCGTTTCGCCTATGGCCATGTCGTCGAGAATGAAGACCGTAACCTGATTGTATCAGGCGGGCTCGGCTTCAGCATCGCGCCGGTGCGCTTTGGCATGCGGCCGGAAATACTACAGATCGACCTAGGCTAGGGCATGCCGGTATTCAGGTGATGCCGGCCTGCAAATGAGGTGTTCCTGCGCTTCCGGTAGTCACGGACCAAAGTCCGCTCCGTTCCGGTTCTCGGACCCCTCATTTTCGACTCGGCCTGATCTGGATCTCGACATGCCCTAGAGCTAATGGGAGCGAGCGGATCGCATCCATCACGGCGGGTTCGGCCTTTTCGCCGTTGAAGGCATCGATGATACCGAAGGCGCCGCCAAAACTCCACACCGACCATGAGAAGCCATGCGCCTCGGCGCGCGCGATCATGTCCTTGACATAGGCGGCGCGGTATTTGGGCGGCATCACATAGGGGTTGCCATACTCCTGGCGGATCATGCCGAACTCGCCCAGCGTGATGTTTTCCGGCTTGATAGCGTTGGCCTTCGCCCAG
Source organism: Mesorhizobium sp. M0317 (assembly GCF_040321555.1). Lineage (NCBI taxonomy): Bacteria > Pseudomonadati > Pseudomonadota > Alphaproteobacteria > Hyphomicrobiales > Phyllobacteriaceae > Mesorhizobium > Mesorhizobium sp. M0317. Next base: position 10,390 of record NZ_JAMYRV010000060.1, read on the forward strand.
GCCTCGACCTTTTCGAACGGCGCATCCATGACGCCGAGCAGCTTTTCGTCCGTGTCCATGCTGGCGGCTTGTTCATCGAGATAGGCGAGCAGGCCGTTCCGTCTGGTCCATGGCGCCTCGGCTTTTATCTTGGCGCGGATCGCATCCAGCGTCGCATCGAGCTCGGCGCGCGGCACCGCGGTCAGCGGATAGGGCAGCCCGGTAACATAAAGAATGAAATCGCCGGCCCAGGTCGCGCCCTGATGCGTCAGCAGGAACGGGTCGTAGGAGTGGAAGGTCCAGATGAGGTTGTCGTCGGGGATCGACTTTGGGTCGATCTTGACCAGCGAAGCCGCATTGGAATAACAGGCGCCGGTCAGGATCAGCGTCAGCCTGGTGGCCGAGGCGCGCGCGGCCGCGAACAGCTTTTGCTGACGCTCCGGCCACAGGCTGGTGCCATCGCTGTCGCAGTCGACGATAGGCTCGTTCATCGGCTCGAAAGCGACCTGCGCCGGGTCCTCAGTGGCAAGCGTGTGCGCCATTTTGCGGACGACCTCGACATAGGCGTCGAAGGTTGCGGGATCGTCCATCACCTGGCCCATGCCGATCTCGCGGCCGCCGCCGGCCGGGATCAGGTGCATGTCGACGATCACTTTCAGACCGGCCCGGTTGATCATGCGCGCCGAGTCCCGCACGCTGGCATAAAGGTCGTCACGCAGCGTCAGTGTCTGATCCGACATAAACGGCGAGGGATCGACCGGCATGCGCAGAAAGTCGAAACCGGCGGCCTTCAGCGCCTTGAGGTCACCCTCGTCGAGGAACTTGCGCCATTCCGGATAGGGCAGGATGGCTTGTCGGTCGTTCCATTTGTCTTCCCCGACCCAGGTCGTCCACTGGTCGAGGTTGAGGCCGCGCTTCATCGAAAAGCTCGCGGCCTGACCGGGAAGCGCAGACGCCGCCAGCACCAGCAGCGCTGCCATCAAGGTCTTGATCCTCGCCGTCAACAGTGCCATCCGGTTTGCTGCGCTGGTGATTTTGGCAAGACAGGTGCCCCGCCGGGGGCAAAAAGGAAAGCGCGATGGACGATCATGGTGAATCGGCGGCGCTTGCTGCCGGGCTTTCCGGAGCCTTGACGGAATTCGGCCATCGGCTGATGGCGCGGGTCTACTATGCCGACACCGACTTCTCCGGCGTCGTCTACCACGCGCGCTATCTCGAATTCTTCGAGCGCGGCCGCTCGGACTATCTCAGGCTGGCGGGCGTCCACCACACAGAACTTCACGAAGGCAAGCACGGCGAACGGATCGTCTGGGTGGTGCGGCGGATGGAGATAGATTTCCGCTCGCCTGCCCGCATGGACGACATCCTGACCATCGACACATCAACGCAGGATATTTCCGGCGCCCGCATCGTCATGGCGCAGCAATTGAAACGCGGGACAGAGGTTCTGGTCGAAGCAAAGGTCGAGGCGGCGATCATCGGCGAGAACGGCCGGCCGAAGCGCTTTCCGAAAGAATGGATCGCGGCCTTTCTACCAGGAGCAAGCTGATATCCAGGCCTGCCGGCCGGCAACGAGCGGCCAATCGGCAGCGCATTCGATTGTGGATGGATGGCCCGCGTCGTGCCTTGGCGCGGCAATGCGCCGCGCCATATTTCCTAACCCATCCTTAACCATAACGGTTCATGAAGAGATCGGTGAAGATTGGAAGAATCCGCGCGCCTTCCTTTCACCAATATTTGCCCTGAAAAGGCCGCCAACGGTGCATTTTGGGGTTAATCCGGAAGCCAAGCGCGAACGGACCACAAGGGATGCCCATGGGCCAGCCGCCAGCGATGCCCGGAAAATCTTAAGGACTGAAGCATGGAAACTACCGCACTCGCCGATCCGGCAGCGCAATTGTCGATTTGGGCGCTGTTCACACAGGCCAGCTGGGTGGTCAAGCTGGTCATGATCGGTCTGCTCTGCGCCTCGGTCTGGACCTGGGCGATCATCGTCGACAAGCTGGTCAGCTATGCCCGCATGCGTCTGTCGCTCAATCGCTTCGAACAGGTGTTCTGGTCGGGGCAGTCGCTGGAAGAGCTCTATCGCACGCTTGCCGACCGCAAGACCACGGGCATGGGTGCGATCTTCGTCGCCGCCATGCGCGAATGGAAGAAGAGCTTCGAGAAGGGGGCCAAATCGCCGCTCGGCCTGCAGACCCGCATCGACAAGGCGATGGACCTGGCGTTGACGCGCGAGATGGAGAAGCTGGAGGGCCGTCTCGGCTTTCTCGCCACCACCGGTTCGGCTGCACCCTTCATCGGCCTGTTCGGCACCGTCATCGGCATCATGACCTCGTTCCAGGCGATTGCCGGTTCGAAGAACACCAGTCTCGCGGTTGTTGCACCCGGCATTGCCGAAGCGCTGCTGGCGACGGCCATCGGTCTTCTCGCCGCCATACCGGCGGTTATCGCCTACAACAAGCTGTCATCCGACGCGAACAAGATCGCGGTGCGGATGGAAGGGTTCTCGGATGAGTTCTCCGCCATACTCTCGCGCCAAATCGATGAAAAAGTAGCGCCTAAGGGCTGAGGTAAGAAGATGGGTATGTCGGTTGGCATGGCAGGACGCGGCGGGCGCGGACACAGGCGGCGCGGCCGCCACCATGCATTGATGTCGGAAATCAACGTCACGCCGATGGTCGACGTGATGCTGGTGCTCTTGATTATCTTCATGGTCGCCGCACCTATGTTGACGGTCGGAGTGCCGGTCGACCTGCCGGAGACGAAGGCCAAGGCTATGAACGCCGACACCCAGCCGATCACCGTTTCGATCGACGCGGCCGGCAAGATTTTCCTGCAGGAGACCGAAATCCCAAGGGAAGAGCTGGTCGCCAAACTGCAGGCGATTTCCAAGACCGGCTACGAAGAGCGCATCTTCATCCGAGGCGACAAGGCGACCAACTATGGCGCCGCGATGGAGGTCATGGCCCTCATCCAGGCCGCCGGCTACAAGAATATCGGCCTGATTTCACTGCAGCAACAGGATCAGTAGACGCACGATGAAGACCGGCCTCACCACATCGGTGATACTGCATACGGTGGCACTGGCTTTCGGCCTGTTCACCCTGTCGGCGCCGGCCGCGCTGCCGTCCACGGATGTCGAGTCGATAGCGGTCGACATCGTTCCCATGGAAGCCATTGCGCAGACGCTGCAGGGCGACAAGAAGGCGGTGATGCATGAAAAGCCGGCGCCGATGCCGACCAAGCGTCCCGACATCGTGCCAGATGCACAGAAGATCGGCGAGAACAGCGTTGATACCGACAAGCCGGTGACGGACGAGCCCAAGCCGAAGCCGGTGGAGAAAACAGCGACGGCTGCTCCGGCTCCGACGCCGACCGAGAAGCCGAAACCCGAGGACGCGCCGAAACCGAAGGAAGTGCCGAAGCCGACGCCGGCGACGGAGGTGGCACCAACGCCGCAGCCGAAGGAAGAGGTCAAGCCCGAGCCGGTGAAACAGGTTGAACCGAAGCCGACCCCGGTGAAGGAGCCTGCACCAACACCGCAGCCGGACACGACCGCCGCCATAGAGCCGAAGCCACGCGTGAAGCCCGACGCGGTCGCCGAAGCCATATCGGATCAGCAGCCTCTGGAAGAAGCGCAGCTTCCGACTTCCGCTCCTGCTCCGGAAGCACGGCCGAAGCCGCAACCGGCGCAGGCTGAAAGCGCGAAGGCTCCGGACCGCAAGGACGCCGACAAGCCGGTCAAGGAAGCCTCGTCGAAGCCGAAGTCCGAGGAAAAGCAGTTCAATGAAGGTGAGATCACTGCTCTGCTCGACAAGCAGAAGCCTTCTGGCGGCGGCGCCAAGCGCTCGACGCAGCAGGCGTCGCTCGGCGCCGACAAGACCCAGGGCCAGAAACTGTCGCAGGCCGAAATGGGCACTTTGTCGGATCAGCTGGGCAATAGCTGGACCCTTCCGGTGGGGGTTGAGGGCTCGCAAAACTTCGTCGCCGTGATCGTGTTCAATCTCGATGCCTCCGGCAAGCTCGAAGGCCGTCCGACCGTCGAAAAATCGAGCGGCAACCGCCAATTCGACGAGAGTGCGGTACGTGCCGTCCAGAAGGCAAACATGGCTGGCCTGCAAGTTCCTGCCGGCAAGCATGATATCTGGGCCCAGGTTCGAGTCACTTTCGACCCCAGGGAGATGCTGGGGCTCTAGGCCTGGTATCCACAAAATCAGTTACGAGAAGCGAGAAGACATGAAATCCATCCTCAAGCCGCTCCTGACGATTGCAGCCATGGCGCTGGGCATGACTGCCGTTGCCACCTTGCCGGCGCGAGCACTCGTCGAGATCAACGTCAACAAGGGCAATGTCGAACCGTTGCCGATCGCAATCACCGATTTTCAAGGTGAGCTTGGCGCCCAGATTTCCGATATCGTCAGCGCCGACCTGAAACGCTCAGGCCTGTTCGCACCGATAGACAAGAACGCCTTCATCGAGAAGATCGCCAATCCGGATGCGCAGCCGCGCTTCGACGACTGGAAGGTGATCAATGCGCAGGCGCTGGTTACCGGCAGTGTCGCAAAGGAGGCGGACGGCCGCATCCGCGCCCAGTACAGACTGTGGGATACTTTTGCCGGCCAACAGATGTCGGGCGAACAGTTCTTCGCCAATGATGCCAATCAGCGCCGCGTCGCCCACATCATCGCCGATGCGATCTACGAGAGGCTCACCGGCGAGAAAGGCTATTTCGACACCCGCGTCGTCTTTATCGACGAATCCGGCGCCAAGAATGCGCGCAAGAAGCGGCTCGCCATCATGGACCAGGACGGCGCCAATGTGCGCTATCTCTCGGACGGCCGCTCGATCGTGCTGACACCGCGTTTCTCGCCGAACCGGCAGGAAATCACTTACATGTCGTACGAAAGCGGCCAGCCGCGGGTCTATCTGCTGCAGATCGAGACCGGACAGCGCGAACTGGTCGGCAACTTTCCCGGCATGACCTTTGCGCCGCGCTTCTCGCCCGACGGCCAGAAGGTGATCATGAGCCTGCTGCGCGATGACGGCAATTCCAACATCTTCGCCATGGATCTGCGAAGCCGCTCGACCACCCGGCTGACCAACTCGACCGCCATCGACACCTCGCCCTCTTATTCGCCCGACGGCAGCAAGGTGGTATTCACTTCCGATCGTGGCGGCCGTGCGCAGATTTATGTGATGGGCGCCGACGGCTCGGGCCAGACCCGCATTTCGTTCGGCGACGGCGGCTATTCGACGCCGGTGTGGTCGCCGCGCGGCGACCTCGTCGCCTTCACCAAGCAGACCGGCGGCGAATTCCAGATCGGCGTCATGAAGACCGACGGTTCGAGCGAGCGCATCCTCTCCTCGGGCTTCCAGCAGGAGGGACCGACCTGGGCGCCCAACGGCCGCGTGCTGATGTTCTTCCGCGACTCCGCCGGCGGCCCAAAACTGGTTTCCGTCGATCTCACCGGCCGCAACGAACAGTCGATCCCGACCGCGAATTTCGCGTCGGATCCCGCCTGGTCGCCGCTGCTGGAGTAGGTTCGGCCGAATTGCCACACCTGCTAAAAAGGGGCCCGTTTGGCCCCTTTTCCATTCATTAGTCGCGTTTCGGCCGCATTTCCGCCTAGGGTCGCGCCAACTGTGACCGTGGATTTGAAGGTCGTGGACGGACGATCGAAACCAAACATTAACCGTATTTCTTGAATGCCGGTTAACCCAAACGTGGTTACTGGGTGATCAACGAAATCACTCGAAATACGATCACTCGAATACGAAGGAGAGGCGGCATGGGCCGTATCGCAGCACTTACCAGAAACCCGGCGATGATCGCCCTGATCGCGATGCTCGCCATCACCGGTTGCGCCTCGAAGAAAACCCCGAACAACGCTGCCGATCTCGGCCTCAATGGCGCGGGTGCCGCAACGCCGGGCTCGGCGCAGGACTTCACCGTCAACATTGGCGACCGCATCTTCTTCGACACGGACTCGACCGCAATCCGCGCGGATGCGCAGACGACGCTGTCGCGCCAGGCGCAGTGGCTCAACCAGTACAAGCAGTACGCCATTGTCGTCGAAGGCCATGCCGACGAACGTGGCACACGTGAATACAATCTGGCTCTCGGCGCCCGCCGCGCCGCCGCCACTCGCGACTTCCTGGTCGCCAGGGGCGTCTCGGCGAGCCGATTGAAGACGATTTCCTACGGCAAGGAACGTCCGGTCGCGGTCTGCGACGACATCTCCTGCTGGTCGCAGAATCGCCGCGCGGTCACCACGCTCTCCGGCGCCGGCTCCTGATAGGCAAGACGGCGGCGCCTTAGTCGCATAATTGCAACACCTCCATGCGAAAGGCGGCCTTGTGGCCGCCTTTTTCACTTTCGGCCCCGGAAACAAACCCGGAAACAAAATTTGGCCGAAGTCTCGCCTCCTGCTAAGAGCCGAGGGCGTCGTGCCGGTCCCACTTTGATCGGAGGGCGCGAACAGGCTCACGATTTTCACGGCGAGAGGCACATGCATTTCAGATCGGTCTTGAGCGGCACGCTTGCGCTGCTGCTCGTATCAGGCTTCGCGGCTTCTGCGAGCGGCACCGGACAACCCGCGGATAGCGGCTTTTCCTTCCATCTGCCGACGCTCGGCATTTTCGGCAAGAAGGAGAAGCCGGAGCAGCAACAGATCGCGCAGCAGCAGGACGGCACCGCCGCCGCGGGGCTGGAAGATCAGCTCCGGCAGATGAACGGCAAGCTCGAGGAACTCAACTTCCAGATCCTGCAGATGCAGGAGCAGATGCGCAAGCAGCAGGAAGACAACGAGTTCCGCTTCCAGCAGTTGGAAGGCGGCTCCAGCGGGCAGCCGCCGGCCCAGAAGAAATCGGAGGCCGCGCCGCAGGACGGTGGCGCGGGCACCGGCGTCGCCGAGGCCCCGGCAGACCAGGCGCCGGCCGATGCCGGCGCGCAGCCGGATGGCGGCCAGAGCGTCGGCGAGGTCATCGTCGAATCGCAGACGGGCGATCCCGGCAAGGTGATCAACGGCACGCCGCCCAAGACCTTCGGCACCATTACCGTCGACAAGAACGGCAATGTAATCGACGCCGGCGGTAACACGCAGGCAGCGGCGCCGGCGGAAGGTGCGGCTCCCGCCGCCGAGGCGCCGGCTACCGGGGCTAAGACCGGCAAGTCCGACGGCACGGTGGTGGCGGCGCTGCCTGCCACCAACAACCCGGAAGAGATCTACCGCAACTCCTACCAGTTCATCCTGTCGGGCGACTACAGCACCGCCGAGCAGGGTTTTCGCGACCACATCGCCCGGTTCCCGAAGGACGCCAAGGCGGCGGACGCGCATTACTGGCTTGGCGAATCGCTGCTTGGTCAGCAGAAGTATCATGACGCTGCCGAGGTTTTCCTCTCCGCCAGCAAGGACTATCCGAAGGCCAAGAAGGCGCCTGACATGCTCCTGAAGCTTGGCGTGTCGCTGGTCGGCCTCAAGCAGAAGGATGTCGCCTGCGCCACCTTCGGCGAGATAGGCAAGCGCTATCCCGATATTTCGGCCGCGCTCAAGGAACGCGTCAAGCAGGAGAGGGCGCTGGCGGCGTGCTAGTCTTTGCCGTGTTGTCCCAGAACCGGGACCACTTTTGCGCGACATGCATTGATGCTCGATACCGAGCCTGACCTTTCGAATTTTTCGCAGATCGACTTTACCAACGGCGCGCTTGCGGCCGTGTCCGGCGGCAGCGACTCGACCGCCCTCCTTCTTCTCCTCAAGGCTCACCTCGGCCGCAGCGCCCCGACAGCCCGGCTGCTGGCGGTGACGATCGACCACGGCCTGCGTCCGGAAGCAGCAGCCGAAGCGCGCAGCGTGGCAAAGCTTTGTGCCGAGCGCGGCATCGCGCACCGGACGCTCAACTGGTCCGGCACCAAGCCGCCGGCCGGCCTGCCCGCGGCGGCGCGCGAGGCGCGCTACCGGTTGCTGGCCGAGGCAGCGCAGGCGCAAGGCATTGGTGTGATCGTGACCGGCCACACCGCCGACGACCAGGCCGAGACCGTCCTGATGCGAGCCGCGCGGAATGATGGGCGAGAGCTTGCTGGCCGAGGTCTGGCCGGCATGGCGCCTGCCACTCTCTATGACTGGCGGACCTGGATCGCGCGGCCGCTGCTCGGCGCTCGGCGCGCGGCGTTGCGCGCCTTCCTGCAGCGCGAACATGTCGGCTGGGTCGAGGATCCGACCAACATCGACACGAATTTCGAACGCGCGCGCATCCGCGCCGTGCTCGGCGAAGACCGGAGCGGGCAGCGTTTTGCCGAAGCGATCGGCCTGGCCAGGCGGGCCGCCGGCGAGCGCGAACAACTCGGTCGCCGCGCCGCCGCCCTGATCGGTGAATTTGCCAGCCGGCCGGCGAGGGGTCTCATCCGTCTCGATCCCGGTCTTGCCAAAGCTGACGACACGCGAGCCGCGGTCTATGCGCTGCGTGTCCTGCTGGCGGCGACGGGCGGCACCGCCTTGTTGCCGGACCAGGCGCGCGGCGAAGCGCTGTTCGAGCAAATGCGGGCCGGACCGCTTTGCGCCACATTGTCGCGGACGGTGGTCGATATCAGGCGAAACGGCATCTTCCTGCGCCGTGAATCGCGCGACCTGCCGCGTTCCGCGCCGGCAGCTGGCACTCTGCTCTGGGACGGTCGCCGGCGGATCACGCCAGACATCGAAGCCGGGGCGATCACATTGGGCGACAGTCCGGGTGCATGGTTGATCGCGCCGCTTGGCGCCGCTGCCGCCGCCAAAACGCCGATTGCCGGGGATGGCGCGCCGCCAAGCCTTGTGCGCGCCGCCCTGGCTGCGGAACCGGCGCTGTGGCGCGGCGGCGAATGCCGTGGTTTTGCAGAGGATGTAGCGTGGGCGCCGGCAGCCGCCGTCAGCCCCGCCGTTGCCCCCTTTGCCCGTTTCCTGCCGTGCTTCGATCTGGTGTTGGCGCAGGCCGTCGCCGAGTTGATCGGCGCACCGCCTGTCCCGGCTTGCCCTTTGGCCGCCACAGTGCCGGTTGATCATGGCGCGAAAGCTTAACCCAGACGTGCTGTTATGCTTGGCAAGGGGGGGCGCTCTCCCTATGTTAGGCGCAAGTTTCCTCTCATGACGCGTGTCCCAGCGGGCACCAACGGGACAATTGATGAATCCGAATTATCGCAATCTCGCGCTCTGGGCGATCATAGCGGTCCTGCTCATTGCTCTCTTCAATCTGTTCCAGACGCCACAGACGCGTGGGGCCTCCACCGACGTTCCCTACTCGCAGTTCCTGCAGGAGGTCGCGGCGGGCCGGGTCAAGACGGTGGTCATCACTGGACCCCGCATCACGGGCACCTATAGCGACAACGCCAACGGCTTCCAGACGTATTCGCCTGGCGATCCGCAGCTGGTCTCGCGGCTGCAGGACAAGAACGTCACCATCAATGCGCGCGCTGAGAACGACGGCTCGGGCGGGTTGATCAGCATGCTCCTCTCGTGGCTGCCGATGATCCTGATCCTTGGCGTATGGATATTCTTCATGCGCCAGATGCAGTCCGGCTCTGGCCGCGCCATGGGTTTCGGCAAGTCGAAGGCCAAGCTTCTCACTGAGGCGCATGGCCGCGTCACCTTCCAGGATGTCGCCGGCGTCGACGAGGCCAAGGAAGATCTGGAGGAGATCGTCGAGTTCCTGCGCGATCCGCAGAAGTTCCAGCGCCTCGGCGGCAAGATCCCGCGCGGCGTGCTTCTGGTCGGACCTCCCGGCACCGGCAAGACGCTGCTCGCCCGCTCCGTCGCCGGCGAAGCGAATGTGCCGTTCTTCACCATTTCGGGTTCCGACTTCGTCGAGATGTTCGTCGGCGTCGGCGCAAGCCGTGTCCGCGACATGTTCGACCAGGCCAAGAAGAATGCTCCCTGCATCATCTTCATCGACGAAATCGACGCTGTCGGCCGCCATCGCGGCGCCGGCCTCGGCGGTGGCAATGACGAGCGCGAACAGACGCTGAACCAGCTGCTGGTCGAGATGGACGGCTTCGAGTCCAACGAGAGCATCATCCTGATCGCCGCCACCAACCGGCCCGACGTGCTCGACCCGGCGCTGCTGCGTCCGGGCCGTTTCGACCGCCAGGTGGTGGTGCCGAACCCCGACATCGTCGGTCGTGAGAAGATCCTCAAGGTGCATGTGCGCAACGTGCCGCTGGCGCCGAATGTCGACCTCAAGGTGATCGCACGCGGCACGCCGGGCTTCTCGGGCGCCGACCTGATGAACCTGGTCAATGAATCCGCTCTGATGGCGGCGCGCCGCAACAAGCGCCTTGTCACCATGGCCGAGTTCGAGGACGCCAAGGACAAGATCATGATGGGCGCCGAGCGCCGCTCGTCGGCCATGACCCAGGCCGAAAAGGAGCTCACGGCCTATCACGAGGCCGGCCATGCCATCCTGGCGCTCAACGTGCCGTCGGCCGATCCGCTGCACAAGGCGACCATCATCCCGCGCGGCCGCGCGCTCGGCATGGTCATGCAACTGCCGGAAGGCGACCGCTATTCGATGAGCTACAAATACATGATCTCACGGCTCGCCATCATGATGGGTGGCCGCGTCGCCGAGGAGTTCAAGTTCGGCAAGGAGAACATCACCTCGGGCGCCTCCTCGGACATCGAGCAGGCGACCAAGCTGGCGCGCGCCATGGTCACGCGCTGGGGCTTCTCCGACAAGCTCGGCCATGTCGCCTATGGCGACAACCAGGAAGAGGTTTTCCTCGGCCATTCGGTGGCGCGCACGCAGAACGTCTCGGAAGAGACCGCGCAGATCATCGACGCCGAAGTGCGCCGGCTGATCGACGAGGCCTATGTCACGGCCAAGTCCATCCTGACCAAGAAGAAGAAGGAATGGATCGCCCTGGCGCAGGGCCTGCTCGAGTACGAGACGCTTTCGGGCGAAGAGATCAAGCAGCTGATCGCCGGGCAGAAGCCCGCGCGAGATTTGGGGGATGACACCCCCACAAGCCGCGGCTCGGCTGTGCCGAAGTCCGGCCGCCGCAAGAAGGGTCCCGAGCCCGAAGGCGGCATGGAGCCTCAGCCGTCGAGCTGAGCTGACATCACTTGATGCAAGAAAACGCCGCGGCTCAATCCGCGGCGTTTTGCTATTCAGGGTCTCTCAAAGAGCATGCGGGGCGGATGCATTTGCTTTGCCGGGGCGCACACCGTCAGTCCGGCCAGCATGTTGCTTGCCCCATCTGGCCAGCGGGATCAGGGCATTGTCCAGCTCGATGCCGAATTCGGTAATCGAGTATTCGACCCTCGGCGGCACCTCGGGAAAGACTTCGCGATGGACGATTCCGTCGGCCTCCATTTCGCGCAGCTGTTGGATCAGCATCTTTTCGCTGATGTCAGGCACCAGCCGCTTCAGCTCACCGAATCGTGCCGGCGCTTTGTGAATCTGCCAGAGCAGTAACGCCTTCCATTTACCGCTGATGACCTCCAGCGCCGGCCCCATCCGCAACTATCTGGCTGTTTCTTTCCCATGTTTCATCCAATTCTGAGCAATCGGTGGGTAGCTTACATTTTTGTCGGTACTTGAGAAAGACCAAGCCGGTCCATAGCTTCAAACCAGCTCGCCGGCATCGGCGAACACCACAACATCATATCGGTACCTCGCTTCGACCTGCAAAGGCCGTCGGCGGCCTGATTTTGTCAAAAGGGATGGATCATGACACGATACGCAAACAAGAAGGCCGTTGTCATCGGCGGGACGCACGGCATGGGGCTCGCCGTTGCCGAAGCCCTGATCGAAAGCGGCGCCGAGGTCCTGGTCACCGGCCGCGACCAGCGCAACATCGAGGCCGCGCGAGCCAAGCTGTTTTCGCGAGCTCATGTCGTGCGGTCCGATATCTCAGACATGGCCGATATCGTCACGCTCGGTGCCGAAGTGGGGCAGAAGCTTGGCCAGATCGACTTTCTTCACGTCAATGCCGGGGTGGCCAATCTCGAACCCGTGGAGCGGGTCACCGAGGACAGTTACGATCGCACCTTCGACATCAACACCAAAGGCGCTTTCTTCACCGCGCAGCGCCTGCTGCCCCTCATCAGGGATGGTGGCGCCATAGTCTTCACCTCGTCGATCGCCGACGAATCCGGCACCGGCGGCATGAGCGTCTATTCCGGATCGAAGGCGGCACTGCGCGCCTTCGCCAAGGTCCTGGCCGCCGAGCTTCTGCCGCGCCGCATCCGCGTGAATGTGGTCAGCCCTGGTTTCATCGATACGCCGACGATGGGTGTGGCCGACGCGTCGGCCGAGGAGCGGGCCGCCTTCATGGCGATCGGCGACGCGGTCACGCCGATGAAGCGCCACGGCACGATGGAGGAGGTGGCGCGCGCAGTGCTGTTCCTGGCGTTCGACGCGACCTTCACCACGGGCGCGCGGCTGACCGTGGACGGTGGCCTTGGCCAGGACCTGAGCCCGACACCGGCGTAACCGCGCAACCAAACCAAGGAGAAGCAGCATGAGCGACATAATAGTGATCGGTCTCGGCGCCATGGGCACGGCGCTTGCCGAAGCCTTTCTGAACCAGGGACATGCGGTGACGGTGTGGAACCGTTCTCCGGCAACGGCTGAGGCTTTGGCAGGCAAGGGCGCCATTGTGGCCAAGAGTGTCGAGGAAGCCGTCAGATCGAGTCCACTGATCGTGGCGTGCCTGCTTGTCTATGACACCGCTCGTGAGGTGCTCGGCCCAAGCCGAGACGCGCTGTCGGGCCGCACATTGGTCAATCTCACCAACGGCACGCCCGAGCAGGCGCGGGCGATGTCGGGCTGGGCGGTGAGCCAGGGCGCGAGCTATATCGACGGCGGCATCATGGCGGTGCCGCCGATGATCGGCGGGCCGCACGCCTTGATTCTCTACAGCGGTTCGCGCCAGGCGTTCGATGCCTGTTCGGGGCAGCTCGGAGCGCTCGGCACCAGCAAATTCCTCGGTGAGGATGCTGGCCTCGTGCCGCTCTATGATATCTCGCTTCTGACCGGCATGTACGGCATGTTCGCGGGCGTTCTGCAGGCGTTGGCATTGACCGGCGCAGCAGGAATCCCGGCCGGCGAGTTCATGCCGCTGCTGGCCTCCTGGCTTCAGTCGATGCAAGGCCTGCTGCCGAAGTGGGCGGAACAGATCGATCACCAGCAATGTCGTTTCCAACCTGGGCATGCAGGCTGATGCCTACGTCAATCTCATCGATGCCAGCAGGTCGGCTGATGTCAGCACCGAACTCGTCCTGCCGATGCAAAGCCTCATGAAGCGCGGGGTGGCTGCCGGCCAGGCCAATGCCGATCTTACAAGCCTGGTCGCACTGCTCTCGAAACAAGGCGCTTGACGGGGCAAGACCCAAGAGAAGGCCCGCCAACCTTGCGGTTGGGGGGCCTTCGATCTTCAAACGCTGCTGGTCGATCAGCTCTTCAGCTTGGCGTTGCAGAGGCTGTAATAGCCGCCGCCCTTCTGGATCCAGCGAAGGCCGTTCAACGTACCCGCGTCCTTGTTGCCGTGGTAGCCCTGCAGGCAGGTCTTCATCCGCGCCTTCGAGGGCTTCTCGGTCTTGAATTCGGCGGCGAGGCTGGTCGGGAATGTCACGCCCGTCGGCGCTACAGCGGGGGCGACCGCCGCGCTGGTTTCCTTCTGCGGCTGCGGCTCGGTTTTGACCGCATCCGCATTGGCACTCTCCGCAGCTGACGTCGCACACTTCTCTGTGCGGAAAGCGGTCCAATCCATGCCGTTCAGAGTGCCGCCTTCCTTGGCTGTGCGATAGGCCTCGCCGCATTCCTTCATCGTCAGTGCGCTTGCAGGGGCGACGCTCCAAGCAATCCATGCCGTCACAGCCAATGCCGCCAATTTCAATCTGGACATAAGACCCTCCTGGTTGACAAAAGTTCGATGTCCTTTTGTATACCATTTGTTCTGCATATGTTCAATTGGAATCTTTGCGAACCAACCATAAGTCTGCGGTGGGCAGTGTGGGCGAATAGATGATGCCGACAGCTTCCGCGATATGTAAACGCGAGCAACGCCAGGTGTCTTCGAGCGCAACAAAAAAAGCCCGCGCATGCTGCGATGCGCGGGCCTTTGTCTGGAGAATATGGCTACGCGATCAGCTCTTCAGCTTGGCGTTGCAGAGACTGTAGAAGCCGCCGCCCTTCTGGATCCAGCGCAGGCCATTGAGCGTGTTGGCGTCCTTGTTGGCATAATACACCTCGAGGCAGGTATGCATGCGGCCCTTGGCCGGCGTCTCGCCGGCGTATTTCTTTGAGATCGCGGCCGGGAACTTGACACCTTTGGGAGCGCTGACCGAGGGCTTCTCGGGCTCGCTGGTATAGGTCGCCTCGCTAGGAGCGGGCACGGTGTCGTCGTCATCTGCGCCTGCGCCGCATTCGGCCTTGCGGAAGTCGTTCCACTTCTTGCCGCCCAGCGTATTGGCAGACTTGGCAGCCTGGTACTTGGCGCTGCAATCGGCCATGCTCAGGCCCTTGCCGCTGCTGTCGGCAGTTGCCTTGGTGGTTGCCTTGGCGGGTGCTGCCGCGGCCGAGGCCCCGGCGGCGCATTCGGTCTTGCGGAAGTCGTTCCACTTCACGCCGTTCAGTGTGCCGGCGGCCTTTGCCGCCTGGTACTTGGTGCTGCATTCCTTGGCTGTCAGGCCCTTGGCGCCATCGTCGGTTGTGGCTGCGGCCTTGGTCGTGGCCTTGGCGGGTTCTGCCGCGGCGGATGCGCCGGCGGCGCATTCGGTCTTGCGGAAGTCGTTCCACTTTGCCCCATTGAGCGTACCGGCGGCCTTGGCAGCCTGGTATTTAGCGCTGCATTCCTTGGCCGTCAGACTCTTGGCGCCGTCATCAGCAGCGGCGGCGGCCTTGGTCGTGTCCGTCTTGGCCGCAGCGGCCTTCTTGGCCGCCGGCTTTGCGGTCTCGGTGGTGGCCGCCGCGTCGGTGCCGCACTCGGCCTTCCGATACTGATTCCAGGTCTGCCCGTTCAGCGTGCCGGCGTCCTTGGCGGCATTATACTTGGTACTACACTGGGCCATGGTCAGCGCGCTGGCGGGCGCCGCCATGAACAAGGTTGCGACGGCAAGACCCGTCAAAGTTGCAAGTCGGTGGATGAGCATGCGTTTCTCCCGTTGATGCGCCCATAGGTTGTACCTGTGTAAATCAATAGCTCTCAACGCTAGGCTGCGCCAGATGCTAAACGGCGTTCTCCCGATAAGGTGATGGATCCATTGCGATCTGCCCCCTCCAACAGTCCGGCTTACCGGCCCAATCTGCGCGGTGTGGCCCAGTGTGAATGCTATATTGCGGCAACACCGTGTCATGGTACGTTGCCCAACGGCTCCGAACAGCCTGCTACAATGATTTTCTAAGAATTGGTAATATACAATCACACAATGTGATAGTCGGGCTCGGACCAATTGTGGCATTACGAGCCGGCTGAAAAACCGACGGGGATTCTGGCAAGCATGGCAGTACGTTATTTTGGCACCGACGGCATTCGCGGGCGCGCCAACAAGTTTCCGATGACGGCTGAGATCGCGATGCGGGTCGGCATGGCCGCCGGCCTCTCGTTCCAGCGCGGCAGCCATCGCCACCGCGTCGTGCTCGGCAAGGATACCAGGCTGTCCGGCTACATGATCGAAAACGCCATGGTGTCCGGCCTGTGCGCGGCCGGCATGGATGTGTTCCTGCTCGGCCCGATCCCGACACCGGCGGTCGCCATGCTGGTACGCTCGCTGCGTGCCGATATCGGCGTCATGATCTCGGCCTCGCACAATCCCTATTACGACAACGGCATCAAGCTGTTCGGTCCCGACGGGTACAAGCTCTCCGACGAGATCGAGGAGCGCATCGAGAGCATGCTCGACAAGGATATCGAACTGGCGCTCGCCGATTCCGACGGACTTGGCCGCGCCAAGCGCGTCGACGGCGTGCATGACCGCTACATCGAATTCGCCAAGCGCACGCTGCCGCGCTCAATGTCGCTGTCGGGTCTCAGGATCGTCGTCGATTGCGCCAACGGCGCGGCCTACAAGGTGGCGCCAGCAGCACTTTGGGAACTGGGCGCCGAGGTCATTGCCATCAATGTCGATCCGAACGGTTTTAACATCAACAAGGAATGCGGCTCGACCCATCCGGCCGGCCTGCAGAAGAAGGTGCATGAAGTGCGCGCCGATATCGGCATCGCACTCGACGGCGATGCCGACCGTGTCGTCATCGTCGACGAGAACGGCACCATCGTCGACGGTGACCAGATCATGGCGCTGATCGCCGAGTCCTGGCACCAGAGCGGGCGACTGGCCGGCGGCGGCGTCGTCTCGACGGTGATGTCCAATCTCGGCCTCGAACGCTTCCTTGGCGACATGAAGCTGCAGCTGCATCGCACCAAGGTCGGCGACCGCTATGTCGTGGAACATATGCGCGCGCACGGGTTGAATGTCGGCGGCGAGCAGTCGGGCCACATTGTGCTGTCCGATTTCTCGACCACTGGCGACGGGCTGGTCTCGGCTCTGCAGGTGCTGGCCTGCATCAAGCGGCAGAACCGGCCGGTCAGCGAATTGTCGAAGAAATTCGAGCCGGTGCCGCAGCTGTTGAAGAATGTCCGCATCGCCGGCGGCAAGCCGCTTGAGGAAGCCACGGTCAAGGCGGTGATCGAAGACGCGCGCAACCGTCTCGGCAAGGCCGGCCGCCTGGTCATACGGCCCTCCGGCACCGAGCCGCTGATCCGCGTCATGGCCGAGGGCGACGACCCACAGCTGGTCGAGGCCGTGGTCAACGACATCGTCGACATTATTTCGGAAACGCGCAGCGCCGCCTGATTGCGCTGCGTCCAACGGCAGGGGCGAACTGCCGGCTCAAGACTTCAAGCCCGCCTGCAGGCGGGCTTTTTGTTTCGGCCAGGGTTGGTCCCAGCGTTATGCCGGCGGAGACTGTTTGCTAAAATGTCGAGAATTCGTGGTTAATCGACAGGGTTAAACGCCTTTTAACTTTTCCAATTCATTATCCACAACTGAGGTCAATCACATTCGGGCAAGTTGGACTTTCCCGACGGTTCTCAGGGGTGACAAACATGTTCAATACAGCAAAAAAGGCCCTCCTTGCCGCGCTGTTCGCAGGTGTGGCCGGGCCAGTATTCGCCGCCGATCTGGCGGAGCCGCCGGTGGTCGAAGAGGCGCCGGCGCCGATCGCCTACGAGCAGCCGGCCGATTTCGGCGGCTGGTACATCCGCGGCGACATCGACTATCATAAATCGGATTTGCGCGGCATCGACTATATCACCTACGGGCCGCCTCCCGGCAGCAATGTTTTCGATTCCGGCGAGCTTAAGGGCGGCTTCTCACTCGGCGCCGGCATTGGCTACAAGATCAACGATCATTTCCGTACCGACCTGACAGCCGACTATTGGTTCGCTTCGGACTTCAACGGATCAACCAACGATGGCGTTACGACCTCGGTCGAAGTGTCGAAAATGAGCGCATTGCTGCTCTTGGCCAACGCCTATTACGATATCGGCACCTGGCACGGCATCACGCCTTATGTTGGCGCTGGCATCGGCGGCGCGCACGTCAAATGGGATACCGTCCACGACCCGAACACAACCGAGACCAACCCCGGGTCGAAGAATTGGCGCTTTGCCTACGCGCTCATGGCCGGCGCGTCCTATTGCCTTACCGACAGGGTGATCCTGGATGCCGGCTATCGCTACTCTCACATTGAGGGGGGCCGCATGTTCGACTTCGACGTGAGCAGTTCCGGGCCCGGCTTCGACCATGGCATCAACACACATGAGGTACGAGGCGGTCTGCGCTATCAGTTCGGCGGCAATAATGGTTGCACATCGCCGGAGCCCTACGTTCCAGAGCCGGAGCCGATCTACACCAAGTAGTCGCTTCGAAATCCAGGAATTCGCGAACCGCCCGGTCTTGCCGGGCGGTTTTCGTTTGCCGATGCTTGCGCGTTTTCAACCGGCCGCGTGTGCCGAAGAAACCCAATTGAAATCAATTCGGTACGCCGCGTTATCCTTAACCCTGACTTAACCACTATGGTTAACAATGCTTGGTGAAACGGCGCTTGCGATCAAAATGACGGGCGCCAATTTCAGGAGCCGGGGACCCATGAATTTCAAATCGCTGACAGCGCCGGCGCTCGCCGCACTCGTCCTTGTGCCGCTGACGCCGGCGCAGGCCGCGGACTACGATCCGCCGATCTATGTCGATCAGGCGCCGGACTATCAACCGGTCGAGGTCGGCTCGGGCTGGTATCTGCGCGGCGACGTCTCTTATCTGGCGCAGAAGAGCTACGAGGATCAGGATTTCACCTTCGCCCCCGCGAGCTTCAGCGAGAAGCAGGATCCGGCCTTTGCCAGCATCGGCTTCGGCTACCACTTCAACGACTATCTGCGCGGCGACGTCAATCTTGGCTATCTGCCCGGCAACAAGATCGGCGTCGGCTTTGACGATTCGGCGACGCCGCCGCCGGGTGGTGCGACCATCGCGTCGGCATCGCTGCAGAATTATTCCCTATCGGGCATGGTCAATGGCTATGTCGATCTCGGCACTTATGTCGGGATCACGCCCTACCTCGGCGCCGGCATTGGGCTGGTCCGGAGCAAATACAAGCTGTCGGCGAGTTACTTCACCGACAATGTCGACCCTACGGATGATTTCGTCCGGAACGACAACAAGACCCAGTATTCCCTCGCCTACACGCTGGATGCGGGCCTGGCCTATCAGGTGACCAAGAATGTTTCTGTAGATCTCGGCTACCAGTACTTCTCCGCGCCGGATGCCGAATATGTCACGGCCGAGAGCCTGACCTCCTATCCGATCCGCAAGGGCATCAGCAATCATCAGGTCAAGCTCGGCCTGCGCTACGACCTCTGGTAGGAAGCTTGCTGTTCGGAAGCCCAACGGCGGATCTCTTCGATCCGCTGTTTGCGTTTTAGCCCACGACATGCTGATCCCGTATCGCCGGTATCCCGCCAGCGACAAAAACTTTCCTCTTGACGCCTGAGGGCTGAACGCATATCGCCGTCCGTGGGCCACCCCTCCCCAACGAGGGGCCACTATCTGGAAGGATAGACCACGATGACGACGCATACGAAGCCCGGACTCCGTCCGGCAAACCCCAATTTCTCCTCAGGTCCCTGCGCAAAACGCCCCGGCTGGTCGGTCGAGGCACTGAAGAATGCTGCGCTCGGCCGTTCCCACCGCGCCAAGATCGGCAAGACCAAGCTCGAACAGGCGATCGAGCTGACGCGCGAGATTCTCCAGGTTCCGGCCGATTACCGCATCGGCATCGTGCCGGCGTCGGACACGGGTGCTGTCGAGATGGCGCTGTGGTCGCTGCTCGGTGAACGCGGTGTCGACATGGTGGCATGGGAAAGCTTTGGCTCCGGCTGGGTGACCGATGTGGTCAAGCAGCTGAAGCTAGTCGATATCAGAAAGATCGAGACAGGCTATGGCGAGCTGCCGGATCTCACCAAGATCGATTTCGACCGCGATGCGGTCTTCACCTGGAACGGCACGACCTCAGGCGTGCGCGTGCCGAATGGCGATTTCATTCCAGCCGACCGCAAAGGCCTGACCATCTGCGACGCGACCTCGGCCGCATTCGCGCAGAGGCTCGATTTCCAAAAGCTCGATGTCGTCACCTTCTCCTGGCAGAAAGTGCTGGGCGGCGAGGGCGCACACGGCATGCTGATCCTGTCGCCTCGCGCCGTCGAGCGACTGGAAACCTACAAGCCGGCGTGGCCGCTGCCGAAAATCTTCCGCCTGACCTCGGGCGGCAAGCTGATCGAAGGCGTCTTCAAGGGCGAGACCATCAACACGCCGTCGATGCTGTGCGTCGAGGACTATCTCGATGCGCTTCATTGGGCGAAGTCGATCGGCGGTCTCGATGCGTTGATTG
The DNA here is from genome assembly GCF_040321555.1 of Mesorhizobium sp. M0317. Lineage (NCBI taxonomy): Bacteria > Pseudomonadati > Pseudomonadota > Alphaproteobacteria > Hyphomicrobiales > Phyllobacteriaceae > Mesorhizobium > Mesorhizobium sp. M0317. Next base: position 30,286 of record NZ_JAMYRV010000060.1, read on the forward strand.
CCAGAGCCGATGCCAATGCCGCCGTGCTCGATGGCTTTGTCGACAAATCGTCCTGGCTCGGCCATCTCGCGGTCGATGCGGCGACACGGTCCAACACGTCCGTATGTCTGTCCTTCACCGACGCCGATGTCGCGGCGCTCGACGCCGACGGGCAGGCGGCTTTCGCCAAGGCGATCGTCTCTGTGCTCGACAAGGAAGGCGTCGCGTACGACATCGGCTCCTATCGCGATGCACCTTCCGGCCTGCGCATCTGGTGCGGTGCCACCGTCGAGACATCCGATCTCGAGGCGCTGCTGCCTTGGCTCGACTGGGCCTTCGCCACGCAGAAGGCTTCGCTGAAGGCCGCAGCCTGAGATTTCGTGGTGGCCTGCGGGCCGCCCTTTCCCGACAATCCAGTTCAAGGAGGCCGCCATGGCGCCCCGCGTTCTCGTCTCTGACAAACTCTCCACCACCGCCGTCCAGATATTCAAGGACCGCGGTATCGAGGTCGACTATTTGCCTGATCTCGGCAAGGACAAGGAAAAGCTGCTCGAAGTCATCGGCCAGTATGATGGCCTTGCCATCCGCTCGGCGACCAAGGTCACGGAAAAACTGATCAACGCCGCGACAAGACTCAAGGTCGTCGGCCGCGCCGGCATCGGTGTCGACAATGTCGACATCCCCGCGGCGAGCCGCAAGGGCATCATCGTGATGAACACGCCTTTCGGCAATTCGATCACCACGGCCGAACATGCGGTGGCGATGATCTTTGCACTCGCACGGCAGATCCCGGAGGCCAATGCCTCGACCCATGCCGGCAAATGGGAAAAGAACCGCTTCATGGGCGTCGAGATCACCGGCAAGACGCTGGGCGTTATCGGCTGCGGCAATATCGGCTCGATCGTCGCCACGCGGGGCGTCGGCCTGAAGATGCATGTCGTTGCCTTCGACCCGTTCCTGTCGGACAAGCGCGCCGAGGAACTCGGCGTCGACAAGGTCGAGCTGGACGAGCTGTTCGCCCGCGCCGATTTCATCACGCTGCACACGCCGCTGACCGACAAGACGCGCAACATCATCGACGCGGCGGCGATCGCCAAGATGAAGAACGGCGTGCGCATCATCAATTGCGCGCGTGGCGGGCTCATCGTCGAAGCCGACCTGGTCGCGGCGCTGAAGAGCGGCAAGGTGGCGGGCGCCGGCGTCGATGTGTTCGAGGTCGAACCGGCGGAGAACAACGCGCTGTTCGGCATGGAGAATGTGGTGGCAACGCCGCATCTGGGCGCCTCGACAGCGGAAGCGCAGGAAAATGTCGCGCTCCAGGTGGCCGAGCAGATGGCCGACTATCTGATCAAGGGCGCGGTTTCGAATGCCATCAACATGCCCTCGATCACGGCCGAGGAAGCACCGCGGCTAAAGCCGTTCGTCAAGCTCGCCGAAGTGCTCGGCGCCTTTGTCGGCCAGGTCACCGAGGACCCGATCAACGAGGTCGAGATCCTGTTCGATGGCTCGACCGCGACGATGAACACGCGTGCCCTGATCAGTGCCGCGCTTGCCGGACTGATCCGGCCGCAGGTCGCCGACGTCAATATGGTGTCGGCGCCGATCATGGTGAAGGAGCGCGGCATCATCGTCGCCGAGGTCAAGCGCGACAAGTCGGGCGTGTTCGACGGCTACATCAAGCTGACGGTGAAGACCGAGCACATGACGCGCTCGATCGCCGGCACCTGCTTCTCCGACGGCAAGCCGCGCTTCATCCAGATCAAGGGCATCAATCTCGACGCCGAGGTCGGCCAGCACATGCTCTACACAACCAATGCCGATGCGCCCGGCATTATCGGCCTACTCGGCACGGTGTGCGGCGAGAACGGCGTCAACATCGCCAACTTCCAGCTCGGCCGCAACCGGCCGGGCGGCGACGCGATCGCGCTGCTTTATCTCGATGCGCCGTTCCCGGAGAAAGTGCTGGAACAGGTCAAGGCGCACAAGTCGATCGACTCGGCCAAGCGGCTGCAGTTCGACGTCAACGCGATGTAGTTGACGGCGTGGCGGGTGCGGCGGTCCTCCCCCCATCATTGGGGCGGCCGTCGCAGAGGCCGGTTCAGGTCAATTCGTCTGAGCCGTCGGAGACGCCCACGCGATGCCGATAGACCAGTTCCCAGCCCTTCCACCCTGTAAACAGCAGGATCAGAACCACGATCAGCGACAAGATAAAGCCGGTCGGGATCACAGCCGCCGCTCCACCGACATAACGAGTACCAGTTATAAAGCTCGATCAGCACAACGAGCACGTTGCCGCCGGCATGGAGCCATGCCGTCGTGAGATTGCGGATCCGAACATCGCCGAGGACATCCGTCAGTAAGAGCTGCCAAGGCGCCCATGATCAGGCCGGCGCCGAGAAGCCAAAGCGATCCGGTGACCCACCCGGGATTGGCTGTTTGCCAGAAAATCAGATCGCAAACGAACGTGCCGACAAAGAAGGCGATCGGAAACGGAATCAGCATTGGATGAATGGGGTGACCGGCAATGCTTGCCGTGCTGCGAGGGTTATGGCTCATCTTGTTGCCTCCCACGCAAGCAAACTCCGCCAGAGGTAAAATGTTCCAGGTCGGCGCGCGGCAGCAGTTATCGCGACGGCGGCGCAGCGCGGCAGCGGCCAAATGTTATCCGCGGCGGTTCGGTGCCGCCATCTTGCGCCCGCTGTATTCGGCGAGCGAAATGCCGCCCAGCACCAGGACGAGCGCCAGCGCCTGGTAGAGCTGGAATGTCTCGCCGACGATCAGCACTGACAGCAGCGTGCCGAAGATCGGCACCAGATTGATGAACAGCCCGGCACGGTTGGCGCCGATCAGTTCGTTGCCCCTGATGTAAGTGATCTGCGAAATGACCGAAGCGCCGATCGCGGTATAGACGATGACCACCCAGCCGCTGATGTCGGGGACGATAACCTTGCCGGCGGCGACCTCCCACAGGAAGAACGGCAGCGAGGTGATGAGGGCAGCGATCGCCAGGGACAACATCAGGCTCTGCCAGCGCATCACCGGCTTCAGCCGCAGCCCGACCGAATAACCGCTGTAGAGGACGACCGCGACCAGCATGATGGCGTCGCCGAAATTGAGTTCCAATGTGAGCAGCCGGCGCGGATCGCCGTGGCAGGCAGTCAAGATGACGCCGCAGATGGTCAGCACCACGCCCGCAATTTGCGCCCAGCTCACGCGCAGGCGGAAGAAGAGGAAATTGGCAATGATGATCAAGACCGGCATCGCCGCTTGTTCGATCGAGACATTGATCGCCGTCGTGTGGTTGAGCGCGGTGTAGAAAATGGCGTTGAACAGAGTGAAGCCGCTGGCGCCAAGTGCAGCCAGGACGACCCAGTGTTTGCGCACCACCGGCCAGTCCTCCCTGATCGTGCGCCAGCCGATCGGCAGCAGCATCGCGACGGCCAGCACCCAGCGCAGCAAGACCAGCGTCATCGGCGAGACGTGATCGACCGCCAGCTTGCCGGCGACGGAATTGCCGCCCCACAACAAGGTGGTCAGCAGCAGGAACAGGTAGGCGCGTCGATGCATTGCGGGATTCCGGCCGCTTGGGGAGTTGTGTTTGCCGGCCTATTGCCCCCGCCGACGCAAGTAAATGATGTCAAAGCCGAAAATTGTTGTGCCTCAGGGCATTTTCGGCGGCAAAGAAAGGTCGCGCTTGCGAGGTCTTGACGCTATAGAGGCCTGTCGTTTCGAACCATATCCAGGCCGCCAGGGCGGCATCTCAAGGGAAAAGAAACATGGCCAATGTGGTGGTCGTCGGCTCGCAATGGGGCGACGAAGGCAAGGGCAAGATCGTCGACTGGTTGTCGGAGCGCGCCGACGTGGTCGTGCGCTTCCAGGGCGGCCACAATGCCGGCCATACGCTGGTCGTCGACGGCAAGGTCTACAAACTGTCGCTGCTGCCGTCGGGCGTGGTGCGGCAAGGCAAGCTGTCGATCATCGGCAATGGCGTCGTCTTCGACCCGCACGCCTTCGTCGCGGAAGTGGCAAAACTCAAGGCGCAAGGCGTCGAGGTCACGCCGGACCGCCTGAAAATAGCCGAAAACACGGCGCTTATCCTGTCGCTGCACCGGGAGCTGGACGGATTCCGCGAGGACGCCGCCTCCAATTCCGGGACGAAAATTGGCACGACGCGTCGTGGCATCGGCCCCGCCTATGAGGACAAGGTGGGCCGGCGCGCGGTTCGGGTGATGGATCTGGCGGATTTGGAAACGCTGCCCCTCAAGGTCGACAGGCTGCTGACGCATCACAATGCGCTGCGTCGCGGGCTTAGCCATGGCGAAGTCACGCATGAGGCGATCATGACCGAATTAACCTCGGTCGCCGATGAGATCCTGCCCTATATGGACCGCGTCTGGAAAATCCTCGACGACAAGCGCCGCGCCGGCGAACGCATCCTGTTCGAGGGCGCGCAAGGCACGCTGCTCGACATCGACCACGGCACCTATCCGTTCGTCACCTCGTCCAACACCGTTGCCGGCCAGGCAGCCGCCGGCTCGGGGGTGGGCCCCGGCGCCATCGGCTATGTCCTGGGCATCACCAAGGCCTATACGACGCGTGTCGGCGAAGGCCCGTTCCCGACCGAGCAGAAGAACGAGATCGGCGAATTTCTCGGTACGCGTGGCCACGAATTCGGCGTCGTCACCGGGCGCAAGCGCCGTTGCGGCTGGTTCGACGCCGTGCTGGTGCGCCAGGCCGTCGCCGTCAACGGTATCAAGGGCATCGCGTTGACCAAACTCGACGTGCTCGACGGGCTGGATGAGATCAAGGTCTGCACCGGCTACCGTCTCGACGGCGAAACGATCGACTATCTGCCGGCCAGCCAGGGCGCGCAGGCGCGTGTCGAGCCGGTCTACGAGACGCTCGAAGGCTGGAAAGGCACCACCGCCGGCGCGCGCAGCTGGAATGACCTTCCGGCGCAGGCCGTCAAATATGTCCGTTACATCGAGGAGCTGATCGGCGCACCCGTCGCGCTCCTTTCCACCAGCCCGGAACGGGACGACACGATACTTGTGACCGATCCGTTTCAAGACTAGTTTTCTGAAGCCTTTCCGGGCATCGCGGCCGATTTGCGGGGGCCGGCGCGGAAACAAAATACAGGTCGACTGAAGCATGGCAGATTTCGTTGCTATTCTGAAAAAGGCGCTCGACAAGCACGGCGACGAAACGCCCGAAAAGCGTACGCGGATCTATGAAAGCGTTCGTACCATGCTGGCGAAGAAGCTTGCGGAGTATTCGCCGCCGCTCGCCGCCGAAGCCATAAGCACGCAGAAGCGATCCCTGGAAGATGCCATATCGAGCGTCGAGCGCGACTATGCCAGGGCACTGCCGGCATCCGACCCACTGGCGGAGCTGGAGCACATCTTCTCCTCCATCGACCGCAACAAGAACCAGTCCAGTCATGTAAAGCCTTCCGCCACGCCTGCGCCGGCCTGGCAGCCGGCGAAACCGGTGCAGCCGGCGCCGACCACCAGGACAGAGCCGAGCTGGCAGAGGCCCGCGCCGACACCGCCCGCAGGGCGTGCAGAAACTATCGACAAGCAAGCCGCGGAGCTGGACGCTGACGACGATAGCGCCGATGTCTTTGCCAATGACGAGCAGCCGGCGGCGGACACGTTCCAGCGCCTGCGCCCCGCCGAGCGCAGGCGCAGCTATGGCGGGTTGATCGCGGCTGTCGTCGCGCTTCTGGTGGTCGCCGGCGGCGGCTATGGCATCTGGCTGAACAAGGATGCCTTTGGCTCGATGCTGGGCCTCGGCGGCGACACCAAGACGGTCTCGACCGAACCGCTGGTAAAGCCGGCGCCGGCCAAGCCCGCGGCCGATGCACCCGCACCGGCTGCTGCCGGCGAGGGAACGAAGTTCACCCAGCGCCTGTCGCCCGAAGGCGGTGAGACCGATCCCGGTCCCGCGGCCGGTCAAAGCGGCATCGGCGAGGGCGAGTCCGTCGCCGCGCTGACCACACCGCCACCCCCGGCTCCAGCGCCACCTGCGGCTCCAGCGCCTGCGACCCCGCCGGCCGGCGCCGCCGCAGCCCCGGGCGCGCCCCCCACGCCGGCGCCCGACGCTTCCGCCACGCCACCGGCAACGCCGCCCGCCGATGGCGTCGCTCCGCCGGCCAACGGGGCAGCACCGGCTGATGCCGCCGCCACGCCGCCCGCGGCCGGCACGCCGCCCGCTGCGCCGGCGGCCGCCGCACCCGCGCCGAACCGTGGGGGCGGG
>NZ_JAMYRV010000061.1:0-35419 GCF_040321555.1 Mesorhizobium sp. M0317
CGACGGGCAGCAAGGATGCCGGAACGCGCGGGCGCGAATGGTGCCGCAAGATGCTGAGCAAATACGAGGAGGAGCCACCGGCGCTCGAGGCCTCGATACGCGAGGCGCTGCGAGACTTCGTCGAGCGTCGCGAGCGAGAGATCACTACATAGCCGGAGGAAGTGTTGATTAGAGCGGGATTGGGGAAGTGTTTTGACACTTAATGGAACACTTTAGGCGGACCGTATGACCGGCCTGAACCGCACAGGAATACGCCATCAGGCAAGTCCCGCGCACGGCGTTCGCCATTCCGTTCGTGGGTGAACCCGGCGCCAACAACGCCACCACTGATGGGTTGGACGTTTTGGTTGGCTACACGACGCTCATCTCAGGCGATGGGCCAGGTGTTGTCGAAGAAGGTTTAGGGCCTGATTGAAGTGGCGATCGACGGCAAAGTCGACACGATCGACGGGCGGCGGCGCCTTCATTGCCCCCTCGGCCTGGCCCATGGCGTCAAGGCGCTGCCGACCGCCTCGTCGACAGTTTTACCGCGCACCGCGCCGATTTCGTGGTTTGACAGAGAGCGCCGACGATGGCGCAACGCACCGCACTTCCTAGTCGGGTAGCGATGGGCTAAACGCGCGGAACCATCCAAACGCAGGAAAACATGAAAAGATGATCGCAGGAGAAAAGCCCGCCCCCTTGTTCCTCGGGATAGACACCGGCGGCACATACACCGACGCCGTCCTGTGGTGCGAGATGCCGGCCGGCTCCGGCACGGTGGTGGCGAAGGCAAAGGCGTTGACCACGCGGAATGATCTGGCGGTCGGCATCTCGGGCGCAGTCGATGCGGTCCTCGACGAGGCAGCCACCAATCCGGCGGCCATCAAGCTTGTGTCGATGTCGACCACGCTTGCCACCAACGCTTTGGTCGAGGGTCAGGGCGGCCGCATCGCACTGGTGATGATCGGCTTCACAGAGGCCGATCTTGCCCGTGATGGGTTGAAATCTGCGCTCGGCAGCGACCCGGTCGTCTTCGTGCCGGGTGGCCACGACGTCCATGGCAAGGCGCAACCACTCAACCTCTCCACGCTCGAAGAGGCGCTGCCGGCGCTTGGCGCCTCCGTCTCGGGCTTTGCGGTCTGCGCCTATTTCGCAACCCGCAATCCGGCGCACGAGCTCCTCGCCTGCGACATGATCCGGGAAAAGACCGGGCTGCCGGTCACCGCCAGCCATGAACTTTCCTCCAAGCTTGGCGGCCCGCGGCGGGCGCTGACGACGCTGCTTAACGCCCGGCTGATCTCGATGATCGACAGTTTGGTGGCGGCGACCGAAGGCTTCCTTGTGGCGCGCGGCATTGCTGCGCCGCTGATGGTGGTGCGGGGCGACGGAGCGCTGGTTTCGGCGGCCTTTGCCCGCGCCCGGCCGATCGAGACCATTCTTTCAGGCCCGGCGGCAAGTCTCGTCGGCGCCCGCCACATGACGGGGCTCGAAAATGCCGTGGTGTCCGACATCGGCGGCACCACCACCGACGTCGCCGTTCTCGACCGGGGGCGCCCGCGTCTTGACCTGGAGGGTGCCACCGTCGGTGGCTACCGCACCATGGTCGAGGCTGTCGCTATGCGCACCTTCGGCCTCGGCGGCGATTCTGAAGTCGCGCTGGAAGAGGGCGCGCTCGAACCACGTATCTTGCTCGGCCCCCGCCGGCTGGTACCGCTGGCGCTGTCCGGCATGGTGCATGGCGAGGCGATTACTGCAGAACTCGAGAGGCAGCTGCGCGCTGCCAACACCAGCCGGCTCGACGGGCGCTTCGCTGTCCGCACCGGCGTGCCGGAGCGGCTGGCGGCCGGACTGACGCCGCCGGAGGCCAAGCTCTACGGGACGATCGGCACAATTCCGCTGCCGCTCGACAAGGTCCTGGTCTCCAACGCCCAGAACGCGACCCTGAACAGGCTTGTGGCGCGTGGCCTTGTGCATATTTCCGGATTCACGCCTTCGGATGCTGCCCATGTTCTGGGACGGCAAGCCAATTGGAATGCCGCTTCGGCACGGCTCGGTGCCCAGCTTTTTGCCAGAAAGCGCGATGGCTGCGGCCAGTTTATCGCGTCCTCGCCGGAAGCACTCGCCGAACGCACACTGGTCTCGCTGACCCGCTACTCCGCCGAGGTCATCCTGGAAACTGCCTTTGCCGAGGACGGGCTTGACGGCGCCGCAACTGTCGCGCATGCGCTCGTTCAGCGCGCAGTTGACGGCCGCAATGGCATTGCGCGCTTGACCGTAACGCTCGATCGGCCGGTGGTCGGTCTCGGAGCCTCCGCACGCCTGCACTATGCCGGGCTGCCGGACTTGGTTGGTAATGACTGCATCGTGCCTGATCACACCGACGTCGCCAATGCGCTTGGCGCCGTCGTCGGCCAGGTTCGCGTGACCGCAGCGGCGCTGGTGACCCAGCCGGTGGAGGGCGTGTTCCGGCTGTCGTCTGGCGACGACATGCGCGATTTCCGCGACGAGGGGGCAGCATTCGCCGCCGCTGAGACCAGCGTCCGCGCCATCGTCGCGGACCGCGCCAGTCGCGCCGGGACCGATACCGCCGAGATCGAGATCGCGCGCGACATCTCCGCCTCGATCATCGAAGGCCAGCGCCTGTTCATCGAGGCGCATGTCGTGGCAGTGGCGACCGGCCGCCCTCGCATTGCGGCGTGATCCACAGCAGCGCTTGGCGGCGTGCTGATTTCGGGTTTTGACGATGTCAGACAAATCGGGCCAATTCATTCTTAGTCCCAAATGCGCATTCAGTTCGGAAGATAGTTCGTCATCCCGACGACGACACGTCCCTGGAGATGATTTGATGAACGATCGCATCGAGATCGCTGGACTGCAGACTGCCCGGGAGTTGCATCATTTCGTGGCCGTCTAAGTCGCACCTGGACGGGATTCTTGCCGAACTTGGCCCAAAAAAAGCAGCGATCGACACGTGCCGCTCTGCAGTCAGTATCGACGACTGGTATCGCCAGGCGCAGCCTCGGACATGGACGACGGCTCTTTCCTGAGGGGGGATCAGCTACCTTTCCCGAAGGACCGGCAGTCCCGGCGCGCCGAGATCATTGGCCGTGGCGCTGCTTGGCCAGAACGTCAACCCTAGCATGGTGCCGGTCGTGACGGGGGGAATTGGTCTTGGCAGGCTGTTGTTCAGGCTTGCAGCGATTCTGGGATTGCCCGGCTGCGCTACAACACCAGCCATCCGCACGACATGGATGACGAACTGATCGCCGCGCATCGCGACCTGCCGGCCTTGATGCCCTACCTGCAGCTTCCGGTTCAGAGCGGCTCGAACCGCATCCTCAAAGCCATGAACCGTGGGATTGGCGGTCGTGAAGCTGACGAAGATGTCGGCCGTGGTCGTAGCCGGCGGTCAGCGCGATGGCGAGCGGCACGCGCTTTGCAAGCCGGTTCATCTGATGCGCCATGAAAGGCGCGCGATAGATCCAGCGCGAGATAGTTCACAACCGTATGACGGCGTCGGTCGCCACAACGGCGATGATCGATTTCTTTTCGGGCGCGCGTGGCTTCTCGATCAACGCCTCAAGCGGGCTGCCGACCAGCCGGGCGGCGAAGTCAGCCTGCTGGCGCATCAGCAGGTCCTGCAAGCCTATGCAGGCGCTCGTCCTTGACCGCTTCCGGCACATGACCTTCATTTCTGCGCCAGATGTCCCCGGCCGGCGCGAATATTTGAAGGAGAACGCCTGCGCATAGGCCGACGGCGCCGACAAGCTGCATGGTCGCTCGAAATCGGCATCGGTTTTCGCCGGGAAAGCCGACAATAAAGTCGCCGGGCATGCCGATATCAGCGCGCGCGCGGATGCGTTCGCGAGCTGGCACGGCGGTTTCTATTCCAGACCACCCACGACGTGGCTCTGATGACTGGATCGTGAGCGGGCTGGGCGCGAGGCGGGCCCTTCGGCGGCGGTGATCGACAGCCAGTCGGTCAAGTCTCCGCAAGCTGGAACAAGGGTTCCGACGCCGGAAAAAAGATCTTCGGACGCAAGCGCCCTATCGCCGTCTATACGGATGGGCGCCTGTTGATGGTCAACCTGACGCCGGCCGATATCTCCGACAGCGCCGGCGCTCAGGCGATCTTGGATGGTATCCGCAAGCGCTGGCCCTGGGTGAAGCATCTGTTCGCCGATGGCGCCTACGATCGGCTGAAGCTCATGGACAGGCCGCCTCTTCGGACTTCGTGGTGTAGAGATCATACGCAGAAACGCTCATCCCTGAATTTCAAAACAGAGAGGACTCTTAGGTCGCTATTCGCCGTACCGGCGCTCCAGCGCGTTGGCAATTCGCTCGCAAAGCAATTCTGAGGTCACGACTGTGAGGTGGAGACGAAGGCGAACTCCGTGCGTATCAACTAGGGTAGTGACAATACCGCGATCGGAGTACTCGGCGAGGTCGAGAACATCGTTGATGATGAAGTCTGGTGTTTCGCGGAGCCTCTTAGGGCGCTCATCCACCGGGTTCTCCTCCCAAATTGGTGGCTTTCCAGGTAGGCCGAGCCTAATTCGTTGGAATTCGGCGTAGCTCTCGGCAACGGCTTTAGCATCGAATAAATGCCGAGTTACTTTGCCATTTTCGGCGATCTGGACACTCCATTGGCCGTCGAGATTTTTCAATCGCACGTCATTCGGTTCTCCGGTAACCATCTCCATCCTCCATCTCAGCAATCAAAAATGAGGAATGACAGTGTAAGCCGCTGTACTGCTCTGCAGACAACAACATCCCCCGACGTGATATTCAAATCTAGATTTTCTGACAGCAGGTCGTCTCCACACGACGGCAATCCTTCGAATCAGTCAGAATGCTCGACGCTCTAGAATGAAGGGCGCCTTGGTCAAGGGCGCCCTTCGCATCGGCCGCAGGCTTTGATCCCGGAGGTACGGACCTAAGCGCTTGGAAGGAGCCGCCGACGAGCTCTTTGGGTAACCCGCTGAGCCAACACCGGCTGTACGAGCGAATATAGCGCACGCAAACGTATGCGACGAGCGCTACGGTTCAATGCTTCGATCCGTCAGAACGAGCGCTGGAAGCGGAGGATACCGCCGACGGCGTTGCTCTTGCCAGCGGGGATGCCGGTCCAGTTGTAACCGTTGCTGTCGTGGTCGTTGTGAGCCCAGTCAACTTCGGCCGTGATCGTGAGGCCCGGGACGATCTTGTAGGCGACGTTCGCCGCAAGGCCAAATTCTTTGGCCTCATCATACGACACCTGGAGGTTGAACGCAGTCTTTTCGTTGAGGGTGTAGGTGGCACCACCCCACACTGCCCAGTTGCCGCCCCATGGCTTGTAGAAGCCGCGGTCGCCGGCAGGGATGGCATAGGTCGGGTCGTTGAGATTGTCGTCGGTGCCGTAGCCGGCCATGATGAACAGCGCCAGCGCCTCGGTCGCATTCACGTCCAAGCGAACCTTGCCGGCCACCTCTTCGTAGTTGCTGTCATAAGCAACGACGCCGGTGATGGCGCCCCAACCCTGCGTGTACTTCACGCCGCCGACGACATGCGGAACGTAGCTGTCGATCGTGCCGACCGTGCCAGAACCTTCTTCGAGGGAGACCACGGCCGAGAAGCCGTTGCCGGCATCGAAGTAGTACTGGACGACGTTGGTGTCGAAATCGCCATAGGGAACCAGAGTATCGTTGAGGACGTTGCCGGCGTAGCCGATGAACGTGTCGAACGCCGATTCGTCCTTACCGACACGCAGCCCACCGAGCTGGATCCAGGCAAAGTTCAGCGTACTGCTGTTACTGCCGTCGGAGTAGTTGAATTTGGTTTCAGTGTAGGTCTTCAAGGTGCCGAGCTCTGTTTCCTGACCAGTCCAGGTCCTCAGCGAGAGGCGAGCCTTCTTGTGCCAGGTATCGTTGATGCTGCCGTCCTCATGGTCGACAGCACGGCGACCGTTGAACGAACCCTCCTGGCCAGCCGAAGCATCCCAGCGGACATAGCCACCGATGCGCAGACAGGTTTCGGTGCCGGGGATGTAGAAGTAGCCAGCGCCATAGACGTCGCAGATCTTGACGTATTCAGCTGGTTCGGGCTCGGCGACGGTGACGGCATCGGCCGCGCGTGCACCGGTGACCGCGGCCAAGGCGGCGGCGGAGCCGAGAAGAAGGCTCTTGATGTTCATTTTGATCTCCACTCAAAAGATTAAAAAAAGGGCTAGGGCGTCTTCTTTGCTGAAAGACAGCATCCCTCCCCATCCCCACGATCGAAAAAGATGCGCACCGCGCCGCTTCCTCGCAGTTGGACGCTATCCACGATATTGGATAATACAAGATATACCACGCGCGAGGCAGAGATATATGCAAGGACAGTTGCGATTATGTCACAAAATCGAATGGATATTGTACAACTCGCGCAAACTATACAAACAACACAAGCTGGACATTTCGCACGATATTGCAAAATACATTGCGCGGCGCGTAGTGGCGCGCGCGACCCTCAATGGGCTATTCACAGGCTCACAACGGGACCAACCGATTGCCGCGGTGCACGGATTGCAGTTGGTTTCGTCAGCTGGACTTCATGTCGAGGAAAAGTCTCGTGCAGCCAAGATGACTTCGGCAGCCAGATCTTGACGGAGCATCTCTATGGGAATTCGGCCATCAAGCTTAGGTGAAGGGGAGGTCAGCCAAAGCCATGCGGCTCTGGGATTGGAGATCAAGGAAAGCACTTGTCGTATCCCCGGCGCAGGCCTGCCGTCGATGAACTGAGCCAAGGGGAACACATGTTTGCGCGCGCCTTTCCGCAATGCGACCACGTCGTTGTGCCGTTGCCACCAATGCAATGTCGATCGTGGTATGTGGAAGTGTTCTTCCAGATATGTGGGCCCTGCAACCTGACCCGCCCAGTCTTCAATGCGCAGGCAATCGCTTTGCTGATCCCGCACTTTTACTGCGCACCCATGCGCACCCTCGGTTCGCACCATGAGCGGAGCCGCTTCCCGGGCGCTAACACCGAAACGTCGCGCTGCTTCGGCTCCGAGCCCATGAACAAATTTGGAGGCCAGGGCTGTCAAATCGTCATGAATCGCTTGTTGGCGAGCCGAAAGCAAATTGGCAGCAGCGATATTGCCCGTCTCGATGCGCGAGGAGATTGAACTGCGTTCCTTTATAAGCTCATCGTACTGGGCCAGAACGCGCTGGACCTCTTTTGCAACCAAGCTTGAAAGCTCGTCCTGGGGAGGTCTATTTCCAAAATCAAATGATTTTGTCATGTGTGGCTCCCCTGCCGCGTAAGAGTCCGCTTGATTCCCTGCGCGATCGAATTGTGATTTATGGGCTATGTTGTGGACACAAAAGATGCGAGGCCGGATGGCCCGAATCGAAGACGAAGCGAAATCCGACCGATCTCGCCAATGAGGAATGGAGCGGATTGCAAAGCCTTGATCCAGTCGCCGTGGCCAGTCTCTTGATGCGCAGAATCAGCCATTGAACCAATTCCCAAACGGACTCTTAGAACGGAAGTTTCGGCGCGCCGGCCCGCCATCGCACGGGCAGGTCCTGTCGAATGTCGGCTACTCATTGGATTTCGCCCTGGACCACGGCTTCGTCTGCGGCGGGCGGCTTTGCGTGCTCAACATCCTCGATAACGACTGTGCAGCCGAATTCTGCTACGGAGGCTGAAAACCATGACCAGAAACTGCCAAAGAAGCTGCGCGCGACCATGACCTCGAAGACAGGGCCTGCCGGGTCATCGGCGCGGCGCCAGAGGCTGACCCCAACATGGGCAATGCTGGTCGAGGCAGCTGCGCCAATCGGGAAGTCGGCGGGATGGAGATCGATCATTACTCCTTTGGCAAGCACGTCGTAAACGTGCACACCGGATAGGCTCAGTACGGCCCGACTGTCGCTCTGGTCCGAGACTGCTCCAAACTTTGCGAGATCGGCGAGTGTCTCTTGGAAACGTTCACGATTATCCGCGATAATGAGCCACTGTCCTGGGCCGTTCCAGACGGCTTGGAGGTCCCCTGCGCAAAGCGCCTCTGGGGTTAGCGGAAGCACGAAACCGAGGCGCTCGCGGATGGCGGTGCCTACGGCCACATGACCCTCTGTGGAAGCGATGAAGGTGGCGATGCCCGGTCCATTGCGGAGTCGGACGGTGACCCCCGTTTTTCCCGCCTTCCCGTATTGTCCGTCCGCGAGAACGCCCTGCCAGGCATGCCGCTTCGTCCAGGCTGACAAATTCTGGGTCTCAACCATGGAGGCGGACTCCTTCGGGGTCAACGAAGACCGGTGAACAGATCTCAACAAGGACATCGCCGTTACGGACAGGATCGTAGGCACGCACTCGCTCGCCAATGCGTGCCGGGCCGTTCTTGATCAAGCCAAGCCCCATCCAGTACTTCACATGAGGCGAGTAGGCGACCGAAGTCATGTGCCCTTCATCATTCTCCATAGTGGCGCCTTTTCCGACGCTGAGGAAATGAGCACCAGCACGCAAACGTTGCGTGGGATCGACGGGCTTGAAGCCGACAAAAGCTGGGCGATCCGGCGCAATCAGAGCCTGCCTCTGGGCCATGATGCGACCGATGTAGTCCTTCTTCGTCGACATCATCTTACCGAGACCGAGGTCGCGCGCGGTAGTTTGTCCGTTGAGTTCGTTGCCGGCGACGTGACCTTTCTCTATGCGCATCACCCCTAGCGCTTCCGTGCCATAGGGAGTGATGCCGAAGGCCTCGCCCGCCCGCATCAGTGCTCGCATCATCGCATCGCCGTAATCTGCCGGAACCGCGAGCTCATAGGCCAGCTCGCCCGAGAAGGAGATGCGGAAGAGCCGTGCCGGAATGCGTCCGCCGACCGTGATCTCCTGCGCCGCCAAATAGGGAAAGGCTTCGTTCGAAAGGTCGTGCTCAGCATCGACTACACCGCGCAGCGTGTCACGAGCTCTTGGCCCGGCAACCGCGACCTGCGCCCACTGCTCCGAGACGGAGACCATGCGGACGTCGAGATCCGGCCACAGCACCTGATGGCAGAACTCCAGATGCTGCATCACTCGGCCGGCATTGGCGGTTGTGGTCGTCATAAGGAAATGGTTCTCACCGAGGCGCGAAGTGGTGCCGTCGTCCATGACGAAGCCGTCCTCGCGCAGCATCAGTCCGTACCGAGCCTTGCCGACAGGCAACGCCTTCCAGCCGTTAATGTAGGCCCGCTCAAGGAACTCGGCGGCATCCGCGCCTTGAATGTCGATCTTGCCTAGCGTCGAGACATCGCAAATGCCGACGCTCGAGCGCACGGCCGTTACCTCCCGATTGACCGTCACCAGCCAGTCGGACTCCCCTGGCTTCGGATAGTACTGAGCCCGCAGCCACTGGCCAGATTGGACAAAGATAGAGCCCATGTCGCGCGACCACTCGTGGGTCGGAGCAAGTCGCACGGGCCTGAATTCCCTGCCGCGATGGTGCCCGGCGAGGGCGCCGATCGCCACCGGGGTGTAGGGCGGTCGGAAGGTCGTGGTGCCCGTCTGCGGGATCGTTTTGCCCGTCTGCTCGGCCATGATCGCGAGCCCGGACAAGTTAGAGGTCTTGCCCTGGTCGGTCGCCATGCCCAAGGTGGTGTAGCGCTTGAGATGCTCGACGGGCCGGAAGCCCTCGCGCGCGGCGATCTCGACATCCTTGTCGGTGACATCGTTCTGGTAATCAACGAAAGCCTTGCCCTTGGCCCCGGCAACGCGCCACAGGGGGGTGACGCCAGCTGCCTCCGGATCGGTTGACTGAAGGGGCTCCGCCCCTGAAGGCTTCAGACCGACGCTTTTGACTGCTTCGAATCCGAGTGCGGTACCGTCCTCTAATGCTTGGGTCAGCGTAAAACGCCCGGCAGCACTGCCAGCAACCGACATGCCTTCGGGTAAATTTCCTGGCACGAAGCATTGCAGCGCCTCGTCCCATTGCGGCTTGCCGTTCTGGTGCGACGTCAGATGCAGTGTTGGGTTCCAACCGTTCGAGACGGCGAGCAGATCGCAGGCGAGAGTAGTGGTCGCCCCTGACGCATCTCGAACCGTTACATCGCGAAGGTGCCGACCGCCGCCCGCACTCTCGATCACGCCGCCAACGAAAAAGCGGGCGCCAATCTTATCTGCGAGTGCTTTGCGATTGGGGCTGGGTTCCCATCGAGCATCAACGACAGCAGCGACGCGCCCCCCGGCGGCGGCGATGTCACGCACTGTCGTCCAGCCGTCGTCGCCAGCGGTGAATAGCACCGCTTCACGTCCAGGCAGAACGCCATACCGATTGACATAGGCGCGCACTGCTCCCGCTAACATGACACCCGGCAGATCGTTGCCGGGGAAGACGATCGGCCGCTCCAGTGCGCCAGCGGCGAGGATCGCGCGCTTAGTATAGATACGCCAGCTGCGCTGACGAGGTTGATGGGCGGGCGGCGCCGGCAGATGGTCCGCAACGCGCTCGACCGCCCCGTAGACGCCGTGGTCATAGAGGCCGAACACGCTGGTGCGTGGCATGATGCGCACTTCGGGCAGGCTTTTGAGCTCCGCAAGCGTTGCGGCGAGCCACTCCGACGCAGGCTTTCCGCCGATCTCGCGCTTCTCAGCCAGCAGGCGTCCGCCCAGCCGGAAATCCTCATCGCAGAGAACAACGCGGGCGCCGCTGCGGCCCGCCGTGAGCGCGGCTGACAGGCCCGCCGGCCCTCCACCGATCACCAGCACGTCGCAGAAGGCGAAGGCCTTCTCGTAGTGGTCGGGATCCTCGGCCCCGGCGGCGCGGCCGAGACCGGCGGCGCGGCGGATCACAGGCTCGTAAAGCTTCTCCCAGAAGACCGCAGGCCACATGAAGGTCTTGTAGTAGAAGCCGGCGACCAGCGTTGGCGAAAACAGCCGATTGATCGACATCAGGTCGAAGGCAAGGGAAGGCCAGCGGTTCTGGCTCATCGCCTCCAGCCCGTCGAAGAGCTCGACGACCGTTGCCCGGCTGTTCGGCTCTCGGCGCGCGCCCGGGCGCAGCTCCACCAGTGCGTTCGGCTCCTCGGGACCGGCAGACAGGATGCCTCGTGGACGGTGATATTTGAAGGAGCGGCCGACGAGGCGCACGCCATTGGCAAGTAGAGCCGAGGCCAGCGTGTCACCCGCATATCCCTGATAGGTCTTGCCATCGAAGCTGAAATTGACGCGGCGGCTGCGATCGATCAGACCGCCGGAAGCGAGACGGTACGATACTGCACTCATGCCGCCGCTCCCCGAGTAGACTTTGCCGTTCTGACGGACGAGATAGAGTGAGTAAGCGTATTGCGGGTTACAATGAGCCAAGCCCTGCAACCAGCGGCGTGATACCAAAGCTCATTGTGGTCGCCGCGCGGATTATCGCGAAGATAAACGTACTCAAACATCTGAGCGTCGGGCGCGGCCATCCCCTCCGGACGTTTTGGATCTGCGGCACCGAGATAATTGAATTCTTGAACGTCGCGTGCGCCGCAGTGTGGACAGGTGATGCGCATGAATCAGCCTTTCGGGGTAATGTTGTAGGATAAGGCCACGGCATCGGCGTTGGGCGTACGCCGCCATCTCTTCAGTGCAGGTTTGGCTGCGCGCCATTCCCTCTTTCGTCGATTAAGCGCCCCGTGGCGAAGCGATCTAGGCGATAGGCTGCCGCGACAGGATGAGGTTGTCCGGTGGCAATCAAGTGCGCAAAACAGAAGCCAGAAGCCGGTGTCGCCTTGAACCCCCCATAACACCAGCCCGAATTCAGATAGAGTCCCTCCACCGGCGTCAGATCCATGATCGGTGATCCGTCCATGGACATGTCCATGATGCCGCCCCAATGGCGCAACATGCGGAGGCGGCCGAGCCCGGGCCATACCGCCATGGCCGACTCCATTACATCCTCGACCACGGGCAAATTTCCGCGCTGGGCATAGGAATTATAACCGTCCATATTACCACCAAAGACAAGCCCACCTTTGTCCGACTGGCTGATGTAGAAATGTCCCGCGCCGAAGGTCATGACGCAGTCAATGAGAGGCTTGAGGCCCTCCGAGACGAAAGCCTGCAGAACATGGCTCTCGATAGGCAAACGCAGCCCAGCCATTGCTGCGACCCGAGAGGAATTGCCGGCGACAGCCATTGCTACTTTCTTTGCCCGGATAGCGCCTCGCGAGGTCTCGACGCCGACGGCGCGACCCCCCTGAACTGTAATGCCAGTGACCTCGCAGTTCTGGATTAGGTCGACACCGCGACCATCAGCAGCTCGGGCGAACCCCCAAACAACCGCATCGTGTCTGGCCGTACCGCCTCGCCGCTGGAGGAGCCCGCCTTGGATCGGAAAGCGGGCATTGTCGAATTCCAAGAAGGGCAACATCGACCTTACCTGAGACCGGTCGAGTAATTCTGCGTCCACGCCAGCGAGCCGCATCGCGTTACCGCGGCGAGCATAGGCATCACGCTGAACGTCTGTATGACATAGGTTCAGCACGCCTCGTTGGCTGACCATGGCGTTATAGTTGAGATCCTGCTCGAGCCCTTCCCAGAGCTTCATCGAGAACTCGAAGAACGGTGTGTTGCCCGGAAGCAGGTAGTTCGAGCGAATGATTGTGGTATTACGCCCGGCGTTGCCAGAGCCGAGATACCCTTTCTCGAGGACAGCGACGTTGGAGATGCCGTGCCGGCTGGCAAGATAATGAGCTGTTGCCAGGCCATGGCCGCCCCCGCCAATGATAATGACGTCATACTCGGCTTTTGGCGCGGGGTTGCGCCATACGGGCGTCCAGCCTTTGTGGCCTCTTAAACTTTGGGCGAGCAACGAAACGACGGAGTAGCGCATATTAGGGGGGGTCCGAATGCTAGGCAGTTACGGAGTAAAACTCTTCCGTCTTGTTCGCCGATTGCAGCGCGCCGGCAATCCTTAGAGCGACCTCGAATTGCCTGACAGCGACCAGCCAATTAGCGCCGGTATACGTTTTATCGAAGACCCACCTTGTCTCGCGGCTCTCTTGCCGGGGGAAACGAACTGAGCAAGTACGGTGAAATGCCTTGGCTTAGCACGCCACTCACGATAAAGTTGTGAGATCAGGCTGAACCCAATGCGGGCCTCGCGAGAACACCGCCCCTCGCGCTCTGCATACATTTCGGGGCAACCAAAGACCCAATGACGGTCCATGTAGGATTTCTTCTGATCCCCGGCTTCCCGTTGCTCTCGTTTGCGTCCGTTATCGAATCGTTACGGGCTGCCAATACGCTCTCCGGGAAGCAGCTATACAGGTGGAGCCTTATTTCCATCGATGGACTGACGGTTGAGGCCTCTAACAATCTAAGCTTTGCACCGGATGATAAGCTAGGTACGGACCAGAATTTTGACTATTTGTTCGTTTGTGCGGGTGGAAATCCGGCGCTATTCAAGCATGAACCCACTTTCAAGTGGCTGAAGTGGCTCTCACGGCAGAACACCAAAATTGGAGGATTGTCTGGTGGGGCATACATCCTTGCGCGAGCCGGAATACTCTCTGGTTATCGCATTACACTGCACTGGGAGCATGCACCTGCCTTTGTTGAAGATTATCCAAATCTGGACCTGCGAAGGTCTCTTTTCGAGATTGATCGCGATCGACTAACATCTGGCGGAGGCAGCGCCTCCCTCGACATGATGCATGCGCTCATCGCTCAACAAAACGGCCCCGAGTTGGCCATCGCAGTTAGCGATTGGTTGTTGCAGACCCAGATAAGGGAAGGCGAAGGTCCGCAGCGAATGGAACTGCGGGAGCGCCTCGGAGTAACAAGCGCACCTTTGTTGCGGGCGGTCGGTCGAATGGAACAGAGCACGGAAAGACCGCTCTCTCGCAAGGAACTGTCTAAGGTTGCTCAAGTTTCAATTCGTCACTTGGAGCGCCTATTTCAGCGGCACCTCGGCCACTCGCTCGGGGAACATTACATTCAAATAAGATTGCACAAGGCGCGCGAGCTGTTGCGACAGACCAATCTATCTGTCACTGAAGTCGCCATGGCGAGTGGGTTCGTTAGCTCCAGCCACTTCTCTCGCGTTTACAAAGAAAAATACGACCACACCCCAAGTGCCGAGCGTGTTCAAAGCCGTCGTTGATCAATTGCATCTGGACGCCACAAAAATCTTGGCCTTTTGGCGGCCTGAGCTCATTCACTGGGATGCGTAGCGGAAACGTGGCTCCTTCTCCTGCCTGGAAGCAGAGGCGCGCCGCGACAGGATCCCAGCGCGGCCCCTCCGGCGCTATCGTTATGGCGGGCAATCACTACCGGCGCTTCGTCTTCAAGTGCAGGGCTGATGCCAGCTTCGACTGGGCATATGCCAACCTGAAATGCCGGTAGTTCGAGGTGCCCATCTGATTTTGGTTTCTATTCGAGCGATAGTAGTTCTCCCTTTATATATCCACAGGCTTGCGGGTCGAACCCAAATGGCTGCGCCACCCGGAGTTTGATAGTTTGCCTCATGAGATCTGCTAGATGGAGAGATCTATTAGGAAGGGAGACTGCTGTTTAAAGCTTTGCCTCATAAGGTCCGCACATTGTTCCAAAGAACTCGCGTGCGCGGCTTCAACCCCCAATCCGTTGGCAAGTTTTACCCAGTTAAGATCGGGATTTGATAGGTCCAGCATGCCCATTGCGGTCGGCCCAGGAACTGCGCCAACGTTCTTATACTCGTCTATAAGAATGTTGTATTTTTTATTATTGAGAAGAATTGTTGTACAAGGCAAACGCTCGCGCGCCTGTGTCCAGAGGGCCTGTAGCGAGTACATCGCGGACCCGTCGGCCTGAAGGCTAATGACTCGTCTACGTCCCTTTGCGGCAACGGCTGCTCCGGTGGCAACCGGCAACCCGTCGCCGATCGCGCCGCCGCTCAAGTTTAACCAATCGTGGGCGGGAGCGGCATGGGTGAACTTATAGAGGTCACGGCCGAACGAGATGCTTTCGTTAGATACGATTGAGTCTTCTGGCATTAGGGCGGCCAAGGTAAGCGCCAAGCCTTCCTGCGTCGGCGCACCGCTTACCGCGTTCGGACGTGGACCGGGATCGGGGATCGCCACCTCCGGTGCCTGCAACTCGTCGACGAGTGCCTGTAGGGCCGCAACTGAGTCCTGGTCAGGGCGTGAGAGAACATGGATTTGTGCATTGGAGGCATACTGCGTCGAGGGTTTACCTGGATAGGCAAAGAAGCCAACCGGGGCCTTTGCGTTCACGAGGATAATTTGTTCAAAACGGCTTAATTCCTCGATTGCTGCGTCAGTTCCGTAGGAGACGCGCTCTAGTTGCAACCTTCCGCGGCCCCGCGCCATATGTGCATTTGTATAGCTCGCGAGCAAGGTCGCGCCTGTAGCACGAGCAACCCGCCACGCCAGCGCTTGGGACGGAGCAAATGTCGCTTGATCGGCTAAGAGGATGAGAACGTTCTTTTTGGAATGCAGGATGCGTGCCGCATTTTCCACGGCGTGAGGATCGATCGGCGGTGGGGCGGGGACTGCAAGCGGCCCCGCTATCGCCCCTCCGCGTTTCCATGACGCATCCGCTGGAAGGATTAATGTAGCGATCTGGCCTGACAGTGCGCTCGCGGCTTGAACGGCGGCAGCCGCATCTCGACCAACCTCCGTAACATCAGTGCTCGTTCGCACCCAATGAGAAACAGTACGCGCCATGCCTTCGGTGTCGGCCGTCAGCGGCGCGTCGAAGGGACGATGATAAGTAGCCTGGTCACCTACGATATTTACGATTCCGGCCCTGGCCCTGCGGGCGTTGTGCAAATTGCCCATGCCGTTGGCCAAGCCAGGACCGCAATGGAGCAAAGTGCACGCTGGCCTGCGCGCGATGCGATAATATCCATCCGCCATCCCGGTTACGATATTCTCTTGGAGGCCCAGAATGCAGTGCATCCCCGGAACCTTGTCCAGCGCGCCCACGAAATGCATTTCGCTGGTGCCTGGATTGGCGAAGCAAGTGTCGACTCTTGACCGCAGCAAGGTATGCACGAGGCTTTCCGCGCCGTTCATTTCGTTGGAAGTCGGAGTCGTTGTCATCGAGAATGCCCGTATTCTGACCGGAGAGGCGATGGTTGGCGACGCCCCGTCACTAGCCATGGAAAAGCAGGGAAGCGCTGACGATCCCTTCGGCTGAGGAGTACCTCTTTTACAATTCAGTGTACATTATAGACTGTCAATAGGGATCGCCATTTGAGAAGTGCGGCATCGCGCCTCCCCTTTGCCGAGCTCCTGATCAGATCTTTCCTCGACATTCTGGCATTCTCGGTGATCGCTCCCTATCGTTCAGCAGGCGAAAAAGGCGGCGTCCAAGGACCGTTCCTGATTGACAGGGCTTACGTTCGGTATACATTAGCGGCGTTGGGGGGCGACGTGACTATGCGTGGATATGTATTGTGAAGGGGGTTTCTCGCTTGGATGCTCAATTGTTTGAGGCTTATATCAGGCGCGGGGACAATCCCGCGGAAGTCGCTTTCTGAAGGTAGCAACGCTTTGTCCGAGTCAAATGCAATAGCCCGCAAACGGTCGTCCAGCCGTATGTATATGCCGACGTCCGCTCGGCTGAGCGACGACGTGTATTCCAGGCTGAAAGAAGATATTTTGTCGGCCTCGCTGAAATCGGACGAGCGTCTATATGAGACCACCGTGGCTGAATCGTTCGGCGGATCCAGAACGCCAGTTCGCGAGGCTCTGTTGAGGCTGCTTGAAGAAGGGCTCCTGGTGCGACAGGGGCGGGCCTATGTCGTCAGCCGAATATCAGTTTCCGAGATGATCGACATCTATCGGGTTCGCCAGAACTTGGAATGTCTCTCTGCCTCAATAGCTGCTGAAACGATCACCGACGCGCAGCTTAGCGAATTGAGAGCAATGATTGAGGCGATGAGAACAGCGGCAGGGAGGCGAGATGGCAGCGCGTTCAACCTTCTTGATTCTGAGTTTCATTTGGCAATAGCCAAATCAACAGGCAATGAGGTTTTGATGGGCATCCTCACAAAGCTTCACGAAAGGGTTTTGCTTGTTCGAAACTCTGTGGAGCGATTTCTGTCTCGCCTCGAGAATGCAAATCAAGAGCATGAGGCGATCTACAACGCAATTAGGCGGCGGCAATCAACAATCGCGGTTGCCGAAATGAACTCGCACATTCAGTCGACGATCGAGTCACTGAAAGCATCTGGTATAGATCTGGTAGAGATTAATGAGCGATAAAATGACATCCGGTCTGAGCGCACAGTCGGCCAAGCCTTGCGTATTATTTCTCTGGGAGCAGGGAAACGCGCGGGAGTGGAAATTCTTCATGGAAGAGTTGGTCGGCGATATTGACTTTCGTGTGTTTCCCGACGTGGGGAAGCGCGCCGAGGTTGACTACATTATGACTTGGATGCCTCCTCTCGGAGAGATTGAGAAATACCCCAACACCAAGGCAATATTTTCCATTGGAGCTGGCGTTTCGCATATCCTGCGCGACCCGCACGTGCCGCGAGACATTCCCATCGTCCGCCTCACCGACGATGCGCTCAGTTTAGACATGTCGCTGTATGCTCTGCATTGGACCTTACATTTTCACAGGGGGTTCGATCATTATCTGCGACAGAAGCAATCAAAGCTCTGGAAGCGGCATCCCTATCCAGCCAACGAGGATAGAAAAGTCGGTGTTCTCGGTCTCGGCGAAATTGGAGGGAAACTTGCCGAGATGCTCCGGGATGTGCACTTTGACGTTGGCGGGTGGAGCCGCTCAAAGAAGGATATCGAAGGTGTATCCTGCTTCGTTGGCGAGGAGGGCCTCACTCAACTGTTGAGGCGGAGCGAAATCCTTGTTTCCGTGCTGCCTCCCACTCCAGAGACCGCGAACCTGTTGAATGATGCGCGCTTGAGACTGATGCCGAAGGGCGCCTTTCTCATCAATATGGGGCGAGGCGAGGCGGTCGTCGATGACGATCTGGTGAAACTCCTTGATGAAGGGCACCTGGCGGGAGCGGTGCTGGACGTTTTTCGCGAGGAACCTTTGCCATCGCTCAGCCCCTACTGGAGTCATCCTTCCGTAGTTATAACGCCACATGCTGCCGCCCCGACAAATGTCAAGTACGGGGCCAAGCGTATAGCTGAAAACATCATCAAGATGGAGACGGGTCGTCCTCCTCATCCTGTCTACAATGTGAATCTTGGTTATTGAAGCGACCTTAAGTTCCCGACAGGGTTATATGAACATGTGCCCTGCGATGTTTGACTGCAATGCCAAGGCGTTTGACGTTTTCCTTGAAAGTGGATTGAGAGCCTGGCGCGCAGCAAGACGCTTTGGGAGCAGGTACTTAAGTCACATAAACTTTAGGGCGTGTGAGATCTGCGACCGAGTCTATGAGCGCGACGGGCGAATTAGTCTCGACGCTACCGGGATATACAAAGCCGATGTCCCCGGGATGCCGGTCTATCAAAATCTGCCTCACAACAGCTGATAAGTTGAATAAGAGTTAAAGTCGTTGGCTTGTTTAACAGACCAAGTTTCGCTCATGTATCAATGTACACGGCATCGGAAGCAATAAGGCGCCAAAAATGGGGAAGACAAACAAAGATCAAATTGAACAGCTAAGGCATCTTTTGGGCAATGACAGCGTTCTTAACGGGAACGATTGCTTGCCCTATGAGTCCGGCGCCCGGTTCGATGTGGGAAAAGCCGCATTCGTGCTTCGGCCTGCGACGGTATCGGAACTATCTGCTGCCGTTAGCTTTTGCGTTCGAAACTCGATCCCCATCATTCCGCAATCAGCAAACACGGGGGTTGTAGCCGGGTCAACGCCCGACCCAAGCGGAACCCAAGCAGTTATTAGCCTGGAGCGTCTCCGCAATCGCTTGGAGATTGATGCGGAAAACCGGTCGGTTCATCTGGATGCAGGCTATCGGCTATCCGAGCTAAATGCTCGGTCGGAACAACATGGCCTTTTCTTCCCGATTGATCTTGGTGCCGACCCCTTAGTCGGAGGCATGATCGCGACTAACACGGGTGGTGCGCGCTTCATCCGTTACGGAGACGTTCGGCGAAACACTCTGGGCCTCACAGTCGTTTTCGCGGACGAGCAGGGATCCGTCGTGAAGCTTGGGTCATCTCTTCGCAAAAGCAATGTTGGGGTCGATTGGAAGCAGCTTTTTATCGGTACTTGTGGTGTTTTTGGCATCGTCGCGGAATGTGTGCTCAATCTGGAGCCCGTGCCTCAGCAAGTAGCAACAGCACTATTAGTGCCGAAAAGTCTCGACGCCGTCCTTCCTCTGCTAGATCTAGTTGAAAGGCGGGCCGGCCCCAGCCTCTCGGCCTTTGAGGGCATGTCGGGGAATGCTATTGCAGCTGCATTGGCTCACGTACCGCGGCTCAAGAACCCATTTCCCCAACGCGAGTACCCCGAATACGCAATTTTAGTCGAGATCTCTCGAAGTTGGGAAGCTCAACAAAGCGAGATTCTCATAGACGAACAGCTACAGACTATGCTGTCCGAGATCTGGGATAGCAATGATGAGTTACTTGAGGACGTTCTCGTCGGCCCATCGGACGAGCTTTGGGCTTTGAGGCATGCGATTTCCGAAGGGGTGAAAGCTGCTGGCAAGCTGGTGGCGCTTGATATCGCGTTCAAACGTGGCGACGTCATGCGTTTCCTGAAACGAATGAGGACCGATGTTCCAGCGGCCTTCCCGGACGTTCGAATTTGCGAGTTCGGCCATATTGGTGATGGGGGCGTTCATTTCAATTTGGTCGTCGACCGTGATAGCGCCAATGCGGCCGACCCCGACTATGAGGGACGAATACGATCGCTGGTCTATAACATTGTCGTAAACGAGTATGGCGGAAGCTTCAGCGCAGAGCATAATATCGGTCGAAAAAACCAAGTATATTATGATCGATTTACAGACGAAACCTCAAAGAGGTTATCTGCTGCGTTAAAAAATTCGACGTCACCGAGCCCATTGGGTGTCCCGGTACTGTGGTAGTGCGCCGATATTACAAATCTTATAGCTGGAGCACAGATCAATATGGCTGACGCAACAAATTCTGTGGCCTCGGTCTTCCGCCCGTCCCCGGCGCTTTCGAAAGTAGGCCCATCGGCAATTACGCGAATGACCGCTGCCACTGCCGAGCTGAAACGCCAAGGGCGGCAGATCGCGAGCATGCACTTGGGTGAGCCCGATTTCGCGACGCCGGGCAACATTGTCGAAGCCGCTATTCGCGCAATGCGAGCTGGAGATACGCATTACACCGCGCTCGACGGCACTCCCGCGGTCAAATCTGCCGTGCAGGAGAAATTCGCGAGAGAGAACGGCATTTACTTCGAAGACGACCAGATCGTCGTTACCTCGGGCGCGAAAATGGTGCTGTTCAGCGCCTTCTTCGCGACTCTCAATCCAGGTGACGAAGTTATTCTTCCGGCACCTTACTGGGTGAGCTACAGCGACATCGTCGAAATGATGGGCGCGCGGGCTGTGGTTCTGCCGACGCACGCGCAGGACGGCTTCAAACTGCGGGCCGAGGACCTCGAGCGGGCGATCACTCCGAATACCCGCTGGCTGCTCATCAATTCCCCGTCCAACCCATCCGGAGCGATCTATCGGAGGTCGGATTATGAACCGATCCTAGAGGTGATCGAGCGAAATCCGCATGTTTGGCTTATGGTCGACGACATGTACGAACACATCATCTTCCAGGATGAGCCGTTCCTCACTCCAGCTCAGCTCCGCCCGGATTTGCAAGGCCGCATCCTCACAATCAACGGTGTCTCGAAGGCATATGCGATGACCGGATGGCGCATCGGTTATGCAGGCGGACCGGCGCCCCTCATGAAGGTGATTAAGGCGGTTCTGAGCCAGTCCACCTCTTGCGCGTGTTCAATTGCGCAAGCGGCTGCCGCCGAGGCCTTGCGGGGGCCGCAGGACTCGGTGCGGCGCTACTTGGGTGAATACCGGGCCCGGCGCGATCTTGTGATAACTGAG
This sequence comes from Mesorhizobium sp. M0317, assembly GCF_040321555.1. Classification (NCBI taxonomy): domain Bacteria; kingdom Pseudomonadati; phylum Pseudomonadota; class Alphaproteobacteria; order Hyphomicrobiales; family Phyllobacteriaceae; genus Mesorhizobium; species Mesorhizobium sp. M0317. The sequence continues at coordinate 20,940 of NZ_JAMYRV010000061.1, forward strand.
CTGTCGCATTGCCCGGATCTGAAAGTGACCGAGCCCGACGGAACCTTCTACGCGTTCGTCGATTGGCGGGCGTTGTTCGGAAAGTTGACACCAAGAGGTGAGACGTTGAGCGACGACGAACACCTTTGCCAGTATCTTCTGCACGACTGCGGTGTCTCAATTGTCCCCGGATCGGCGTTCGGGACCCCAGGCTTCTTTCGCATTTCCTTCGCCAGTTCTGAAGCCGAATTGCGTTTGGGCATGGCCCGCATTCGAGAAGGTTGCGCCGCCCTCGTATGAGGTTCGAGCGTATCCCCCCGGTCTGGCGTCACTGGGATACGTACGAGCCGCTACGGGCGCGCAGCATTGGCACGCAGGGCAGGGTCACCGCTGATCGAGATGACGGTGCACTAAGCGCTCAGTTCCCCCATCCAGTGCTTTGAAGAAAGAACCCTGCCGGCGGGGAGGAACACCGGCAGGGCGCGCCGCGCGAACTTCGCTGCCGCGCGGCGACTGGACAGAGGCGTCGGATGCGCCTTTGCGTGCCTACTCGTTCGAGCGAGGCCCGACAAATGTTTTGAAGCCGGGCAGTATCGATCGGCCGAATTTCGCCTCGGGACAGTTTTTTTCAATACTCCAGTCGACAGCAGCAAACCGGGGCTGACGCATCAGCCAATGCCTCGACCCACCCAGGCTGGCACAGTCAATCGAAGTTGCTGTGGGGAAATCCGGTGAATTGCTCTAAAGCATTTCGAGAAGTGCGATGCCGACACGAAGCCGCTCGCAAACGCTATATCGACCATAGGCAGCCGCGTGCCTTCAATTAACCGCCTTGCGTGATCGATCCTAAGCTTGAGATAGTGCTTGGCGGGCGGGACACCCAGGCATGTCGCAAACAGTCGTTCGAGCTGGCGTCTTGAAACGCCGACGCGCCCCGAGAGTTCGATCATCGAGATTGGAAACTCTATATTCTCCTCCATGATCCTGATTGCGGCGATGAGGCTTTCGCTCACGCCAGTGAACGCAATGCCCGAGGGGCCTGTCTGACGGTTCGAACCCGAGCGCTGCCCTGCCACTGTTGCGTGCCTGCAGACTTCCTGTGCGATGAAGGCTCCTGCATGGGTGGCGACAAGGTCCACAGCGAGATCGAATGCCGCCAACTCCCCAGCACAGGTTGAATACTGGCCATCCTTCACGAACAGGGAGTCGCGAATACGCGGCTTGCGGAACACTTCGGAGAACGCGGCGAGCCTCGACCAGTGAATCGTGCAGCGACTGTCCGCCAGCAGCCCCGCTTGGGCCAGCAGCCACGTTGCTGTGCCGATAGCGGATATGGCAACGCCACGCCTGGCGATGGTTCGCAGAAATCCGTTTAGGTCCGGTGTGGACTGCCTCTCGACAGGCTCGCCAGCCACGATCACAAGCTGATTTGGTCCTGCCCTTTCGGAGCCGAGGGCATTCAGCGCCTCAATGGTCGCGTCGACCGAGATCGACAGCCCATTTGCGCCGATGACAGCCTGACTGTCCATTCCAACAACCTGCCATCGAAAAAGTGGCTCCTTCGCCAAGGCATTCGCGATCCGCAACGGTTCGATGTAGGCGTGAAGTGCAAGATGCGAAAAGCCCGGCAGCGCCAAAACAGCAATATGTAACAGCTGCCCTGCCTCTGCAGGGTCATCGGGGTGGGCAAAGGCCGTCATCGCATTAGGGCTGAAGGGCGCGTTCATCAGGGTCCGTAATTGTGCGAAGAGCCGGACATACGGGCCCCGAACGTGAACGGGCCTTTAACGGCTTCTACCATGAAATGGGCTTCGATGTTCCCCACCTTGCTGCGAATGGCATATCCCCATCGCTGCGATGACCAGGACGTCAACGCCGCCGTGTCAGTGATCTTCATATTAGGCGCCTCGCACGCAGTTCTCGCCCGCCCAAGTGGAAATTAAACGCATTAGTGATTAGGTCCCCCGGACAATGACCGTCGGATTTGCCGTGACGATGCCGTTCATAGCTCGAAAGAGTTTCGCAGACTCGGGAGCGGCCGCGCCGGCTCTAGTGTGCTAAGGGCCGCCACCCCTTATCGCAATCAGTTCGTGAATGCGCCAAGCTCTGAACCTGCCGCCGCTCAAACTTCAGCATGCGGTCCCCGACTTGAAAAAAGGAAAATCGGAGACCTCATACTAAACCGCAGGAGCCTTCCTATCAGCTCGCCGACTTCGCCTTTGCTATCAGGTCGTCCCATTCCGCCTGGTGTTTGGTGATCCACTCTTTGGCCAAAGCTTTGATCTGCTCTGCACTATTCTCCCCGGAGTTTATACGATACGCCGCTTCGTCCAGGTCCGCTATCGGCATGCGCAAACCATTGAGGAAGGACCAAGCCTTGGGGTTGGCTTTGGCGAACTGTTTGTTGACGAGAATGTAGTTGTCGTTGTACGCGAAGCCCGGGTCGCGCCCATCCTTCCACTTAGTATTAGCATTCTCTACGCCGGGAAGGGATGAGAAGGGGACGTTGAGAAATACTACGTCCTTGCCTGGAACCAGTACTGCATTTGTCCATTCGGGTTCCCAGGCAGTGAAGAAGATCGGCTTACCAGCCTTATAGTTTTCTATGGCGTTGGCTATCAGCGCGAAGTACTCACCCTTGTCATGATTGATATGGTCGCGAAGGCCATAAGCATCCAACTGGTGTTCGATGACTTTCTCGCAGCCCCAACCAGGATTGCATCCGATAAGATTGGCCTTCCCGTCGCCGTCGGTGTCGAACAAGGCCGCGATCGCAGGATCTTTCATCTGATCCAGCGAGGTAATGCCATGTGCATCGGCCGTGGCTTTGTCGATGAAATACCCTTGCATGGCCCCGGTGTACAATGGTCCTGCGGCAAGCAATTTGTCGTCGCCGCCCGCCTGCACGAAGAATTGATCTGTAAGAGGTCTCCAGAAAACCGCACTATAGTCTGCATCGCCTTGAGCGACGGCCAGATGGATGGTCGGATAGGTTCCCGTCAGCATTTGGGCGCTCTCATAACCGAGTTCGGCTAGGCCCGCCTCGATCACATCATAGATGATTTGATGGCCCTGTTGCCCGGAGCCGATCGGCCGGACAGTCTCGGCTTGAACCGCAGGCGTGGCAAGAATCATAGCTGCCATCGTCAAGAGCAGTTTTAAGCGCATTGTGCTTCCTCCTTTTTGAATGTTTCGCTCAGTTCTGACTCCGCACTCCGCGGAGCCATCCAATCGGACCCTGTTCCCAAAGGTCCTTGTTCCCACGATCGCGGCGCGTGTAGCCGAAGCCCTGCGTGATCCGATCGACCGTGATCGCCATCAATACGATGCCGAGACCGCCGACGATGGCGCGGCCGAGATCAAGCTGACTTATTCCAGTCAGTACCACTTGCCCGAGACCCGCGACCGAGATCATCGAAGCCACCACGCTCATCGCTAGCGAAAGCATCACTGTTTGATTTATCCCGGCCATGATCGTGGGCCGGGCAAGTGGCAGATCAATGGACCAAAGTCGCTTCCTTGGCCGAACACCGAAGGCGTCTGCAGCTTCGACAAGCTGAGGGTCGACTTCCCGCAAGCCCAAGTTCGTTAGCCGAACGAGCGGTGGCATGCTGTAAAAAGCGGTGACTATGACGCCGGACACATTGCCGATGCCAAACAGGAAGATCACCGGAACGAGATAGGTGAAGGAAGGGATCGTCTGCATGAAATCGAGGCTTGGCCGGACGACGGTCCATAGTCTTTCTGAACGCGAACAGAGTATCCCTAGCGGTAGTCCAACGATGGTGACCAGAACCACGGCAGTCATAACCACCGCGAGCGTTGTCATTGCCTCATCCCAGACCCCGATGAGCCCAATCGTGGTCATCGCGCAAACACTTATGGCAGCCACCCGAAGACTCACAACCTGCCATGCAAACAGGGCAAGGCTTACGATTACGAGTGTCTGGGGCGCCCTGCGCAATCCATGCTCCGTCAGCCCGAGCCCCCACGCGACAGGTGCCTTAGCTACCTGGAAAACTCCTCGGAAGTTCGACGTGAACCAACGCATGAAGTCATTGGCCATATCAGCGAGCGGCAGGTGAACTGACGCAAAAGGGTCCATGAGAGCCGACGTGTCCATCAAGCGCTCCCCCGCACGAGCCGGGGACGCACCCCGCCCAGCCCCTGTACATATCTATCCACCAGTATCGCAGTCAGTACGATGCCCAATCCACCGACGGTCGCTCTGCCGAAATCGAGCCGTCCTATTCCTTCGAGAACTACCCGCCCGAGCCCCGCTACCGAGATCATCGAGGCTACCACCGCCATGGACAATGACGACAGGACGGTCTGGTTAAGGCCCGCTAGAATGGTGGGCCGCGCGAGTGGCAGTTGCATATCAAAGAGCACTCGCAGTTCGCTTGCGCCGAACGCCCGCGCGGCCTCCACCAGGTCTGCTCGTACTTGCCGTATGCCGAGGTTGGTAAGTCTGATAAGCGGCGCGATGGCAAAAAAACATGTTACGATCACGCCAGGCGCGTCACCTATGCCGAATAGCATCACTACGGGCACTAAGTAGACGAAAGAAGGAGTTGCCTGCATGAGATCCAGAATTGGACGCATAAGCTGATACAGAGTGTCACTGCGGGCAGCGAGAATGCCGAGTGGCAAGCCGATGATGACGGAAATCACTACGGCCACGAGTACGATAGCCAACGTAGTCATCGCATCGCTCCACATCCCGATCAACCCCACCCCCACCAGGCAGAAGAATCCCAAAGCAGCGAGCCTCACCCCGCCGAGCAGATAACCTGCGGCGGTAACAACAAATATGCCAATGCTTGGCGGCACTGTTAACAAAAGGTCGCGAATTGCTTCGAGGAAGACATGTATTGGGAACTTTGCAGCGATTAGAGTGTCGCGACTCTTGTCCACCACCAGACCGATGAAATTCGCTGCCCAATACCCCAAGGGTATCGTGAAATGATGGAAGGGGTTGAGCAATATATCCACGACTCAGCCTCGCTTCAGATCCGTTTGAAGCGCGGAAATCACTTCCGCCGCGCCTACCCGGCCAAGCACCTCGTCTCCATCCTGGATTACTACGTGGGAAGCGCCCGCTGTCAGCACCGCCAGCAGTTCGGGCAGAGGAGTCCGCGGACCGCGTATGGGCAGGTCGCCAGCTACTTCGCCTTGTTGCAAGATCTCCAGCGCCGAAAGGAACTTCAGCGTGGAAATTGAACTCACGAAACGTGCAACATAATCGGTCTCCGGGCGCAGCACGATGTCCTCGGGGGTGCCAATCTGCTCGATGCGGCCGTCTTTCATAACCGCAATGCGGTTGCCGATGCGCATGGCTTCTTCCAAATCGTGTGTTATAAAGACGGTGGTCTTCAGGGTTTCCCGAGACAGGCGCAGAAATTCGTTCTGCAGGTCGCGGCGGATAAGCGGATCGAGCGCGCTAAAAGGTTCGTCCATAAGAAGGATTTCGGGATCAGCCGCCATGGCTCGTGCCAGGCCCACGCGCTGCTGCATGCCTCCCGAAAGTTCATCGGGATAGCGTTGTCCCCAGCCTGACAGCCCAACGCGCGAAAGAGCCTCTTCCGCTGCGCTCGCCGCAGTTGCCATGTCTTTTCCTTGTATTTCCATGGGGAAGGATACGTTGTGCGCGATCGATTTGTGTGGCCAGAGAGCAACGTGCTGGAACACCATACCGATTTTGCGGGCGCGCAGTTCTCGCAACGCCCTATCCGTGAGGGACATCACGTCCTGCCCGGACACGATGACGAGCCCAGCGGTTGGTTCAATCAGCCGGTTGATGTGACGGACGATTGTGGACTTGCCCGAACCGGAAAGTCCCATTATGCAGAAAACCTCTTGTTCCCGTACCGTAAAGCTCGCGTCAGCGACTCCGATCACGCAGCCAAACCTTTCGAGAGCTTCGTGCTTGCAAACGTTTGCCGCCTGCGCAGCCTTCAGAGCCTCGGCGGGGCGCTTGCCAAAAATCTTCCACAGGTTTCGGCACTCAATGATTTTCCTGCTCGGTGTGTGCGTAATCAAAAATTCCCCCTGGCTCATGGCTATCAACGCTTGCACGCCGTGCCCCCGTTTCAAACACAAATAAAGTAGCACCGCGCGTAATCAGGTGTTACGCTAGACGCCAGATTGACGTTTTCGGAGACAGGACCTGGCTCGCAAGCTGAGATATTTCCCTTCACCAAGAGCGCTGCTCGCCTTTGAGGCTGCGGCGCGAAGCAGCAGTTTAACGGCTGCGGCCAAAGAGTTGAATGTGAGCCGTGTCGCAGTGTCCCGGCAGGTAAGGCAGCTCGAGCTCCAACTGGGCTTAGCGCTCTTTGTGCGCGGGCAAAGCCATGTGGAACTGACGCGATCCGGAAAGCGGCTTTCCCGCGTAATTTCCGGTGCCTTTCGATCCATCTTCGATGAAATTGATACACTGACGAACGCCAACACGGAAAACTTCATCAGCATATCTACGACCGCAGGTGTCTCTACCTACTGGCTGATGCCGATTATTGGAAAGTACAAGCGTATAAAGCCTGATGTGCATTTTCGTCTACTTGCCAGCCAAGAAATCATCAACTTGGCAGCATCGGACGTGGATATCGCGATACGTTACGGATCGGGGTCGTGGCCCGGAACGGTGAACACGGAGTTGCTGCCGAATTGGGTAAGTCCGCTTTGCAGTAGAACCTTTCTTGCAACCCACGGGCCGTTCAAGTCCCTAGTGGATCTGTGCCGTGTTCCGCTTCTAGAATTCGAGGCTGCGGTCGATTCCACTTCGTCTTGGACCACATATTTCCATCAAGTTGGAATGTTGGAGCCCCCCCCTACGGGAATGAGCACATATGACTCCTTTGTAAATTTTGTGCAGGCGGTGCTGGACGGGCAGGGCGTGGGTCTGCTCGGTCCCCCGCTGATGGAGCAGTTTCTTGCTGGCGGGGTTCTAGTCCCGGCTCTCGAAGCGCCGCGTATCCAGCAGGGTATGTATTTCTTGTGCCAGCCGCATGGTGCCACTCCTTCTCAAGCTGTCAGGGAGTTCAGAGATTGGCTCCTCAGCGAGCTTACGCCTGCGGTCGCAAGCACCCTATGACCTCGCCTGAGGTTTTGGGAAATTAAAGTTGGTGCGTAATTCCAAGTTACGCAGCAGCGCAATTCTTATCTAGGTTGTTTGGTCTGATCCGATCCGCAATATGAGGACTCATTGGGGCTCGCATTGCCGTGCAAGAAGCGCTCGAAACCAAACATTGTACGTCGCGATGCGGCGGCGCCACCTGTCGCGAGAAGCTCGACTGCGGGGTCCGGTCATTCACCTTCCTACCGCCGTGCGTAACCCGAAACGAGATGCGAGACGCCAATGCCCGATCTGATCGTGGTCTACCTGGCGCGACCTCCGCCCGCAGGCGTTCGTCAGCAAGGGGCGCCAGAGCGCCAAGCGTCAGCCTGCCGCTGCGCTTCACCGAGGCGGATCGACATGTGCGCCATGCGGGGTGGCGAAAGGGCTCCCGCAACATGGTCCACGGCGACGCAATGACAGTCATGAAGAAGCCGGTCGACCAGTCGCTGCGCGAGATATCGGCCTGGTTGCGCGTCACCGCGCAAGCCGCCGCGGTCAAGGAAAAGGCAGATAAGGAACCAGCGAAATGAGACACCGCGACGAAAGCCACGCCGTCATCGACCTGCAGTTCGACCCCCTTCCCGGCCACTCCTCGCGCGGCAGGCTAGAGCGGGTGCTGCGGAACGGCGAATTCGCGGTGACGACGGAACTCAACCCGCCCGACAGCGCCGATCCCGAAGATGTCTACAACCGCGCCAAGGTTTTCGACGGCTGGGTCGACGCGATCAACGCCGTGGATGCCTCCGGCGCCAATTGCCACATGTCTTCGGTCGGCATCTGCGCGCTGCTGACCCGCATGGGTTACGCGCCGATCATGCAGATCGCCTGCCGCGACAAGAACCGCATCGCCATTCAGGGTGACGTGCTCGGCGGCGCGGCCATGGGCGTCGCCAACATCCTCTGCCTGACCGGCGACGGCGTACAGGCCGGCGACCAGCCGGGAGCAAAGCCGGTTTTCGACCTCGACTGCATGTCGCTCCTGGAAACCATCCGCATCATGCGCGACAACGGCAAGTTCCTTTCCGGTCGCAAGCTGACCACACCGCCGCAGATCTTCCTTGGCGCCGCGATTAATCCGTTTGCGCCGCCCTATGATTTCCGCCCCTATCGGCTGGGCAAGAAGATCGCTTCCGGCGCGCAGTTCGTGCAGAGCCAGTACTGCTTCGACGTGCCGATGTTCCGCGCCTATATGCAGAAGGTGCGCGACCTCGGCTTCACCGAAAAATGCTTCATCCTGTGCGGCGTCGGACCTTTGGCCTCGGCCAAGACCGCCAAATGGATCCGCTCCAACGTCCCGGGCATCCATATCCCCGATTCGGTCATCAAGCGGCTGGAAGGCTCGCAGGACCAGAAGAAGGAAGGCAAGCAGCTCTGCATCGACATCATCAATGAGGTGAAGGAAATTTCCGGCGTTTCCGGCGTCCATGTGATGGCCTATCGCCAGGAAGAATACGTCGCCGAGATCGTCGATGAATCGGGCGTGCTCAAGGGCCGCCAGCCGTGGAAGCGCGAAATCCGCCGCGACGACCAGATGGTCGCCGACCGTCTCGACCACCTGATGCAGGCCTAATCGGCCCGAAGCTGCGATTTTGGCCAACCTGAAGACCATTTGGAGTACATCAACGCTTGTCGCGCAACACATCAGGATTTGCTCGGCCGTAATGCAGGCTCTTCGGTCGGGAATTCCTTCGGCGGAGGTCGGATAGCGTGGCTACTTGGGATCGATGCCGGGGATCGGGAACCGGTTACTGCCAGTGCGGAACGAATCTCCGGCGGCTGGAAAGGTTGCTCGGCCAGAAACTCGAATCGACACTGAATGCTGTCTGCTGACGCGAACACGGGTTCAGAAGGGGAGGTCTTGATAACTAGGCCGGATCTCCTTGCATGCCGCGGGCGTTAGGCGGGTTGCCCCGTCTTTCGTCAGTCACAGATTCCAGATCGCCATGCCGCCAGGTTTGGCTCGAAATCGATCCGCCGATCGACAACGATAATCCTCCAGCATCAGTCGTGTCGAGCATTTCGGATCGGCCAGCACCGCTTGCTTCATGCGCGTGTCCACGTAGGACGCAGTCAAGTCACGAGTATGATCGGGCTGAGATTCTCAAGTCAACTGATGAGCTCTCAGATCGCGCGGTTTGGGCATTTGTGACCGAGCCACAGCAGATACGGTTCCTCTGATTCTTTGGCCGGACGGAATTACGGCCCTACGCCGAGCGTGGTTCATCTCAAAACCAGATGTCCTGAATATGCAATCTGAATTTGACGTAAGCACGTCCGGCGACTGAAACTCGATTCAGTCTCGGCTTACGTGGCCAAATGGCCTGACGCCAATATGACGCGAGGTAGAATCTTCAGATGCAAGGTGTTGAAACTTTCCGGGATTTGCAACGCGAGGTAACCGAGTGGCGGCGCTACCTGCATGAAAACCCTGAGCTCGGCTTTCAGGAACACAACACAGCCAAGTTCGTGGCTGAAAAGCTGGCATCTTTCGGCATCAATCATATTGAAACGGGGATAGCTGAGACCGGCATCGTCGCGCTGATTCAGGGCGAGGGCGGCGACGGGCCGACGATCGGGCTGAGGGCTGACATGGATGCCCTGCCAGTCATTGAGGCATCAAATAAGCCCTGGTCCTCGAAAAACCCGGGCCTAATGCATGGATGCGGCCATGACGGTCATACGGCCATGTTGTTGGGCGCTGCGAAACACCTGGCGTCCACGCGCAATTTCAAGGGCTGCGTCGCCTTGATCTTCCAGCCGGCAGAAGAGCTGGAATTCCCGACCGGCGGCTTCAGAATGGTCCAGGAAGGAATCCTGGACCGTTTTGGCATATCCCAGGTCTTTGGGATGCATACCAGACCGGGCATAGACATCGGTGCGTTCGGCATTCGCCATGGTGCCACCATGGGCTCGCAGGATGACTTCGACATCATCGTCAAGGGCGCCGGCGGTCATGCGTCTACCCCCCATCGGACCGTCGATCCCGTTGTCATTGGAGCTCAAATCATCCTTGGTCTGCAGACTCTGGTGTCGCGCAAGACCGACCCGTTGGATGCGCTCGTGATCTCCGTCACCAAGTTGAATGGAGCACAGGCCTACAACCAAATTCCTGAACAGGTTGAACTTTCCGGAACCGTCAGGACGCTCGCATCCGGCCTACGGGACTTTGCCGAACGAGAGATGTTGGCCGTCGCACGAGGCATTGCGCGTGCTTTCGGTGCTGATGTAGAGTTCAGATACCTGCGGTCCTGTCCCGTTACCTTTAATTCCCCCGTAGAGACCGAACTGGCTATCACGGCGGCCCGAAGCCTCGTGGGGCACGACTCTGTGGACGACAACATGAAAGTGACTGTGGGAGCCGAAGACTTCGCCTTTATGTCCGAGGCGCGGCCGGGAGCCTACATTTTCATTGGCAATGGACCAACTGTTCCCACGCACCATCCTGCATATGACTTCAACGACGAAGCCTTGCCTTACGGCATCGGCTACTGGGTGAAGCTGGTCGAGACAATTTTGCCTGTCTGAAGTTTCGCTGGGCTTGAAGTTTGTGAGGCGGGGTCGGACGTGGTTGGATCCTTTATGATCGAGGGGCTTCATTTCGACATTGGCTATTGCGGAGTCCGGGTTAGCGTGCGCTAGGAGGGGCAAACACAGTCATCCAAACCTGGAGTGCACCCCTAGGAGTTGTGGACAGTTATCTGATCCATAGGATGGTAGCTGCGAGGGTAACGACAGCGAGTTAGTTCCTGGGTGTTTTCTCGAAGCGAGTTGCGACCTGTCGGAACTGTTTGAGCTCTGAGAAGCAACATTCGATCAGGTGGCGCTGGGCGTAGAGGTGCTTGTCGATAGGGTATTTTTGAGCCCGCGAGGGGTTGTTTGCGATCATAGGCACGGCGTCTTTGTCTGCGATCACCTGGCGCAGCCGATCGGCGTCGTCCACGACTTTGGCGGGCAAGCTGTCGATCAGGGCACAAGCCTGCGGGCAATCCCACTGTGGCCGGCGGTTAGGATGGAGCGCACCGGGCAGGCGAGACCTCTGACGGCCATATGGATCTTGGTGCTCGGGCCGCGGCGGCAACGGCCAATGCCGGATCTTCAGACCCCCTTTATTCAGAGTCCTTTTGGCAATTGGTTCAATGGCTGATACTACGTTTCAAAAGGCTGCCCCACGGCGACGGGGTTCACGCTGTCAGAGATGTCGGCCGGCCTGAGATTGAGTATCAGCAGCAGCCCAATAGTGTTCAATCTCATCGCACATGGGACTGGCAATATCGCTGCCGCCGATTCACTTTATGCAACGCGCTCACAAGGGATTCATGACGATTTGACCGCCCTGGCCTCTCCTAATCGTTGTTGCTAGATGTCCGCCAGCAACCGATGTGAAATGTGACTTTGCTGGATCAACAGCAACTCTGCGTTCCATCCGCTCAGCACGCGTACTCGCCATCGCGCATTGATCAATGGCCTGGGAAATAGGACGTCGATTGCTCAACGTCGCGAGCAGGCCTTGTCGGTCGCTCGATCCACAGCGTGATTTGAAATCCCAGCCCTCCTTCCTGCAAGTGGAATATCCTTTCATCCAGTTCCTTGTCTACTGTCGTGAGACGATGGTTCAGGCGAAGATAGTCCGTCCAGGTCGGCGTGCGGAATGTCTCTATCCACTGCACAGGCTTCTGAAGATTGCGCTGGAGCGTCCAGTGCCGAGCACCGACGCGGCTGTATACATGACGCCGCTGCCGCATGAGGTCTAGGAAGGCCTCTAGATTTCTCTCGGCTATCAGATATTCGATCTTGACGACGATCGGACCGCTCCTCGCCTTCAGATTGAGAGCGACGACTGGGGCGTTGAACTCCTCCAAAGGATCGGGTTCAGACTCGAGGCGCTCGCGAAGAGGGAACAGGATGCCGGCCGCAGCGACCAGCAGCAAGGCCCCGGCGGAGCCCTCCAGCGCCCAGGCCAGGGAATGGTTTTGCGCGACCGTGCCCCATACCCAACTGCCGGTCGCGATACCGCCATATATCAATGCATAGTAGATCGAAATCGTGCGCCCCACGACCCAGCGCGGGCTCGCCAGCTGTACGTTCACGCCAATCCCGGACCAGGCCGTGACCCAACCCGCGCCGCCCAAGGCGAGCGCAAATGCCGCCATCGCAATCGAAGAGGTCAGTGCAAGGGAAAGGGAGCACGCGGCGCAGGCGACGCAGGCGAGCCTCATCAGCTGTTCTTGTGACAAGCTACGTCTGAACAGACCATTGGAGAAGCCAGCTAACACGGCGCCTGTCCCGAAGCCGGCCATGAGCGTGCCATAGGCGAGCGGTCCTCCTCCCAGTTGATCGCGAACGACAATGGGCAGTAGCGCGAATATGGCGATGCTTGCCAGACCAAAGAGTGTTCCGCGGGCGGTCGCCGCCTTGATTTCGGATGACATCGCCGTGAAGCGCAGCCCGTCATAGATTGCTGTCCTCATCGACTCGCGCGGAAGATGCGAAGAGCGAACCTTCCATTTGCAGCGCCATATGGTGACCAAAGGGACCAGATAGCTGAGCGTGGTGACGGTGAAAGCCGCCAGAAGGCCAAAAGAGGCAACCACAATGCCGCCGAGTGCTGGGCCCACGGTCCGTACGGTGTTGAAGCCAACGGAGAGGAGGGTGACGGCAGCGGGAACATCACGTCGGTCCACGATATCGCCAACGGAGGCTTGCCAGGCGGGATCGTTGAGAGCGCCGCCGCACGCGATCAAGAAGCTGAAGCCGAGTATCATCCACGGATCGACAAAGCCGAGCGCCACAAGAGCGGTCAGCATCGCAGAGGCTGTCGCCATTAGGCACCGACCGGCGAACATGACCCGGCGACGGCTGAAGTTGTCGGCCATGGCCCCGGCGAAGATAGACAAAATGAACGCGGGCAACGTCGATGAAGCCGGCACCAAGGCGACCATCAGATCAGAAGTTGAGATCGTGGCCATCAGCCAGCTAATGGCCACAGTCTGCATCAACCAGCCGAGACTCGAAATCTGCGTGGCCAGCCAGATCGAACGAAAGGTTGGATTCCTGAGCGGCGCAAACGTGGCTTGCGAAGCTGGATCCTCATTTGCGCCCGCCACGCTGCTCATTTTCTCGAAACTTTTACCTTCTGCCTACGAGTCCCGTTGACCACATGCGTGGAGTTCAAAGCATCCACCTTGGGGCGAGCATAGCGGCTTGATTCAGGAAGAATACGCACTTGCCAGAGTTCGAAACCGGCATCGCAAATTCGTTCAGTCGAGGATCATTATCGGGCAGCTTGCGTCAAGATCAGTTTGTATATTTCTATCATCTAGCAGCGAGATGGACCAGATATCGCTAAGCGGCTCTACAAGATGCGGCCGATTTGCAGCGACCGATCTTCCTGGAGCCGATTGCAGATGGCTCGCAGAACACATGCGCAATCGGCTCTAGATGGCACCCCGGATCATAGCACCATGGGAACAAGGTACACCTGGAAGCACAGCGTCGAAACGGGAAGCGGCACCTTTTCGAGTGACGGGGTCTCGTCGGAAAGCATAATGGCTTCAAGCCCCCATCTCGCCACTAGATGGGGGCAATACAGAAACTGCATTTGACGGAAGCGGCCCAACGACACATCGTCCATTGAATAAATGGCGGAACAAGAAACGGTCGCGTAAACCTAGTACAGGAGGAGAGATGAGCGATCTTCTTAGACAACCGGCGCTTTTTACACGCGACGTCGTCCGCTGACGCTATCGCGGCACTGTCTTCCTTTGCCGTCCGGGCTGCGACGCGACCCTCGGAAAAGGTGCAAGTCTTGGTCGACGATGTGACGCCGGAAAGTCGCCCATCGAAGCTTTTTATGCCGTTGCCGAAGTCCGCGATTAAGGTAACGGCAAACGAGATCGCATAGGGGGTCGGCCGCACTCTGCTTTAGTGTCAGGATTTGATATAGAATCGGAAAACCGCAGGAACTGATCCAAAAGTAAGTGCAACAAGCGCCGGCGCTTCTCCGAATGTGCGTCTAGCAGAAGGCGCTGCTCGACGCGAATTTACTCAAAAAAGGGGAAATGAAACATGACAATCTCTCGACGCGACCTCATGAAGGTAGGCCTGGCTGCCGGAACGGTGTTATCAATCCCTTCTGTCCTGCGAGCGCAGACGACGGCAACCGGCGCGCGGACGGTGCGCATGGTGAAGGCGACCGATCTCAGTGTCTTTGACCCGGTCGTTGATTCGAGTGGAATGACTACCGACCATAGCCTGGCAATTTACGACACGTTGTTCTCACTTGACTCCGAGTTTGTGCCGCAGCCACAAATGGTGGAGAAGTGGGGCGTTTCCGAGGACAAGAAGACTTACACGTTCGAACTCCGGGACGGCCTGAGCTGGCATG
>NZ_JAMYRV010000062.1:0-35313 GCF_040321555.1 Mesorhizobium sp. M0317
ATCGACCGACAGCGCCAGTGGCTTCTGCGCCAGGATCGCCTTGATGTGAGGCTGCTTCAGCGCATGGCGGATCAGCGCCGGCTGCAGATCGGGCGGAAACGCCAGGTCGACGATCTCGATCTCGGGATTCTCGATCAGTTGTTCCGGTGTGTCGTGGACGGTCGGAATGCTCCAGCGTGCAGCTACCTTCTCGGCACTGGCCTTGGTGCGCGAAGCGATGGCGACGACTGGGAAACCGGCCTGCGCATAGGCGGCAAGATGGCATTCGGCCATGATCATGCCGGCGCCGATGCAACCGATCCGGTATTCGCTGGTGCGAACCCTCACATCCGGCTCGAAACCCTGGCCTGCCATCCATTCCTCCCTGGAGGACGGATATAACGCCATGGCCCGTCGATCAGCCAAGGTCCGCTCCATCAATTCCCATCAGAACGATGCCGGGGTGACGGTGCGAACTAGTTTGCGGCAATCAGCACAGTGCTTTCCGGCGACCAGCTGAGCATTACATTCTGGCCCTCGGCCAGCCGGTCACTGCCGGTATTCTGGACGATGACTTTCAACGTCTGGCCGGCGCGCTCGACGAAATAGGTGCTGTTGTTGCCGGCGAAGATGCGCTTGGAGACTTGCCCCTTCAGCGTGTTGGCATTGCAGCTCGATGCCCCGGCATCGGTGGCGATACGAATGCGTTCGGGTCGCACGGCGCAGCTGGCCTTTGTGCCGGCGGCAAGCCGATCACCCACCCCGGCGGCAATCGCCGTGCCGTCAGGCAGGCGGATGCCGTCGCCGGTCGCATCGCCACGAAAAATGTTCGCGTCGCCAAGGAAGGTGGCGGCGAATTCGCTCTTCGGCCGGTCGTAGATTTCCTCCGGCGGCCCTTCCTGCACGAGCTTGCCGTCGCGCAATATGCCGATGCGGTCGCTCATCGTCAGCGCCTCTTCCTGGTCGTGGGTGACGAAGATGGTGGTGATGCCGATCTCGCGCTGGATGCGCTTCAGCTCGATCTGCATGTCGACGCGCAGCGCCTTGTCGAGCGCGCCGAGCGGCTCGTCGAGCAGGAGCACGCGCGGCTTGGTGACGATGGCGCGTGCCAGCGCCACACGCTGGCGTTGGCCACCGGAGAGCTGGTGCGGGCGGCGCTCGCCGAGCTTGCCGAGTTGGACGAGATCGAGCGCGCGCTGCACTTCAGTGGCGATCGTCGCTTTCGTTTCGCCGCGCACCGACAGGCCGAAGGCGACATTATCGGCGACGCTCATATTGGGAAACAGCGCATAGTTCTGGAACACCATGCCGATGCGTCGCTTTTCGACCGGCACGCGTTCCACACTCTCACCGCCAATGGTGATGCGGCCAGTATCGGGAAAGTCGAAGCCGGCGATCTGGCGCAGCAGCGTGGTCTTGCCGCTGCCCGAGGGGCCAAGCAGCCCATAGAAACCGCCATCGGCGAAATCGATGGAGACGTCGTCCAGCGCCTTGTGCGCGCCAAAACTGCGGGAGACGTTCGATACCTGCACGCCGGCCATTATTTCTCTCCGCCGAATTTGAAGAAGCGCGCCGTGAGCAGCATCAGCGCCATCGACACGACGATGATGATGGTCGAGACCGCGTTGATCTCGGGCGTGAACCCCTTGCGGATCGCGGCGTAGATTTCGACCGGCAGCGTCGTCTGGCCCGGCGTCGCCAGGAAGTAGGAGACGACGAACTGGTCGAACGACACGGCAAATGCGAACAAGCCGCCGGCAATGACGCCGGGCATGATCCACGGCAGCGTCACACGCCTCGTCACTTGCCACTGGTTGGCGCCGAGCGAGCGCGCCGCCTCTTCCAGCTCCGGTGCAAAAGTCTGCAGCCGGGCCGAGACGACGACGATGACATAGGGCAGCGCCAGCGCCACATGGCCGAGCAGGATGGCGAACAGGCCGCGGCCAATGCCGACGCCGAAGAAGAAGATCAGCATCGCCGTGCCGGTGATCAGCCACGGAATGGCGATTGGCGGAAACAGCAGCGCCTGCAGCACTTTCTTGCCGCGGAAATCATAGCGGAACAGCGCTAGCGAAGCGGCCGAGCCAAGGACCACTGAGATGAGCGTGGTGATGACCGCGATCTCGAGGCTGTTCCAGGTGGCCGCGATCAGCTGGTCGTTCTGCCAGAGCGAGGCATACCATTCCGTCGTCCATTCGAACGGCAATTGGTAGAAGGGCGAGACGTTGAACGACATCAGCGCCATGATGATGATCGGCAGATAGAGGAAGGCGAGCAGCAGGAAGATGTAAAACCGGCCCAGCCCTTGGAGGATGCGGGTGGTCTTCATCACGCGGCCCTCTTCAGCACCGGCGAGGCAACTGCGAGGATGACCAGCACGACGGCGAGCAGGATGAACGACAATGCCGCACCAAGCGGCCAGTTGAACACGGCGACGAACTGGTCTTCGATCACCGTGCCGTAGAAGGTGCCGGTGCGACCGCCGAGAATGCGCGGCTCCATGAACGAGCCGACGACCGGCACGAAGATCAGTGCCGCACCTGCCACCAGGCCGGGCATAGACAGCGGGATGATCACCCGCTTCAGCACCTGCAGCCGCGAGGCGCCGAGCGAGCGCCCGGCCTCGATCAGCGAGTCGTCGATTGCCTGCAGCGTGAGATAGCAGGTCAGCACCATATAGGGCACGTAGGAGTGCACCAGGCCGATGATGATTGCGGGATAGGAATACATCAGGTCGATGTTGATCTTGAACGGCAGCACGGCATTGAGCGCCGTGTCGAGGATGCCGCCCTCGCGCAGCACCATCGCCCAGGAGAAGATGCGCACCAGCCCGTTCGACCAGAACGGCAGGATGACCAGCAGGAAGATCGCCTCGCGGCTGCGCCCCTTCAGCACCTTGGCCAGCACATAGGCGGCGGGGTAGCCGATGACGACGCACCACAAAGTCACTTCGAGGCCGAGCCGCAGCGAAGCGAGCAGCAGCGTCAGGTACAGGCTCTGCGAGAAGAAGGCGGCGTAATTGCCAAGGGTGAACGCCCACGGCTTTCCCGACAGCGGCAGGTCGGTCATGAAGGAGAAGAATACCATGGCCGAGAGCGGCAGGAAGATCGCCACCGTCAGCCAGAGATAGGCCGGCGCCAGCAGCGGCAGGGCCGATCTCAGCCCGCTGCGCGACGCGACCGCACCCTGTACTGCCATGATGATACCCTCCTCCCCAGGATTGAAGGGCCAGCCGGCGCGAACCGCCGGCTGGTCCCGACGTGAGCGTTACTTCACGTCGACCTTGAGCTGCTGCCACAGCGCCAGATAGGCCTCGCGCTGCGCGTCGGTGATCGGCGCCTGGAACTGGATGCGCTTGGCCACCTCGGGATCGCCCATCACCTTGCGGTTGAAGGAGTCTTCAGGCAGCGCTTCCACGGCCTTGGTGTTGGCCGACACCGGCGCGCCGACCTTGGTGACCCATTCGACATAGAATTTCGGATCGATCATCCAGTTGATGAAGGCCTGCGCACCCTCGACATTCTTCGAGCCCACCGGGATCGAGAAGGCGTCGAGCCAGGCGACGGCGCCTTCCTGCGGAACCACCAGCGAGACCGGCAGCTTGAAATGCGTCTTGGCGCGGTCGGCCGAGCCGCTCCAATAGGTGCCGATGTCGATCTGGTTGGAGGCGACCATCTGGTTCCAGTCGTTCTCCGAGCTCCAGAAAGTCTTGATCTGCGGCATCAGCGAGGTCAGCTTCGCCTTAACTGCTTCCATATCCTTGATGTCGTTGATGTTCTGGCCGGTGGCGATGGCGCCGAACTGCACCGCTTCGACAGCGTCGTCGCGAATGACGACCCGGCCCTTATGCGCTGGGTCCCACATTTCGGCGATCGAGGTCGGCGGCTTGTCGAAGGATTTTTCGTTGATGGCGAGCGCCGTCAGCCCCCACACCCACGGCACGCCATAGACCTTGCCGTCATGGCTTAGCATCGGC
This sequence comes from Mesorhizobium sp. M0317, assembly GCF_040321555.1. Taxonomy (NCBI): domain Bacteria; kingdom Pseudomonadati; phylum Pseudomonadota; class Alphaproteobacteria; order Hyphomicrobiales; family Phyllobacteriaceae; genus Mesorhizobium; species Mesorhizobium sp. M0317. The sequence goes on from NZ_JAMYRV010000062.1 coordinate 3,956, forward strand.
GACCCGGCCTTGTCCTTGCTGATATCGGCATAGTTCGGCAGCTTCGAGACATCGATCGGCTGGATCAGCTTTTCGGCCATCGCCTGATCGTTGAAGGCGGCGTTGATCATGACCACGTCATAGAGGCCCGGATTGGTGCGGATCTTGGTCAGCATTTCCTGTTCGGAATTGAAGAAGTCGTTCACGACCTTGTTGCCGGTCGCCTTTTCGAAGGCTTCGATCGCCCACGGCTCGTCGGCGCCGTAGCCCTTCCAGTTGAGCACATGCACTTCGGCGGCACTGGCGGCCAGCGTGAGCGCGGAGGTTATGACGGCGGCCGCCGTCAGCAGGGCAGTCAGTCTTGGCATGCGCATGTTCGTTCCTCTCTTGTTTGCCCGCTTGGCGGGTCAGGCTGTCTGATGGGCCTTCTGGTTCTGGCCTGGCGCGCCCGTCGCGGCCTGGCTCAGGAAAGTCTGGATCTCGCTGTCGGTCGGCGCCGATGACCCGCCATGGCGGGTGACCGAAAGTGCTGCCGCCGCATTGGCATAGCGCGCCGCCTCGAAGGGAGGCACGCCGCGTGACAATGCACTGACGAAACCGCCGATATGGGTGTCGCCGGCGCCATTGGTGTCGATGGCATCGACCTTGAAGCCGGCAATGGTCTGCGTCTCGCCGTTGACCAACCGCACGAAACACCCCTTGGCGCCGGCGCGGATGACGACGCCTTCGGCCTTTGGGCAGTGGTCGGCGAGCAGCCGGGCGGCGAGTGCCTCGACACCGCCTTGCCCAGCGATCTCGACCGCTTCCGTCATGTTGCAGCTCAGCCATGTCGTACGGGCAAGCACCCGCGACAGGATGGGACGTGGGATATCCGCGATGACCGGCGTTGGATCGAAAACGAAGGGAATGTTTTCTGGCAGTGCCTCGATCCAGTCGGTCAGCGCGTCGCGGCTGCCGGAATAGCTCAGCGTATAGCCTGACGTGAACACCCAATCATCAGGCGCGACCACCACGGGCCTCATCATCTCGAGGCTGAGAATGCTCTCCGCACCGGGCCACGACACGAAGGTGCGCTCGGCATCTCCGGAGATCATGGCGACGCAATTGCCGCTGTCCATGACCGGCGATGGCGACGTCAGCGTTGTGATGCCTTCGGCCGCAAATGCGGCGCGCAAAAAATCGCCATTCGGTCCGCTGCCGAGCTGGCCGCCGAACACCACCGTCATGCCGGTGCGGCTGGCCGCGACCATCATGTTGAAGCCGCCGCCGGCGACCTGCGCAAAGCTCGACGCGGTCTTCTCGCAGCCCGGGGCCGGCAAGGCGTCGATGCGGTAGACATAGTCGACGACGGCGCTGCCGATATGGACCAGACGCCCACTCATGCCGCGGCATCCTTGCTGGCCTTTGCCGTGCGCGCCGCGAGGAGGTCTTCGGCAAGCGAGCGCACCTCCGCCATATCTATGCCGACGAGCCTGGCGATGTGTTGTTGCGGCAGTTGCGAAAAGCCGACGCAGGCGCCGGCCATGCCTGAGGCAATCGCGCCGATCGTGTCGGTGTCGCCGCCGAGATTGGCGCTGATGATTGCCGCTTGCCACGGATCGCCCTGCGCGACTTCAAGCACGGCGAAAGCTGCCGGCACGGACTCCTGGCTGGCCACACCGGTGCCGACGAGATCGGTGATGAGCCCGATCGCATCCCGCATGGTCTTGCCGCGCACGAGCTCCTGCGCCCAGGCGATACGCGCGGCGATATCGCCACCAGTCACCCAATGTCCGAGCCGGGCGCCTCGCCGCGCGGCTGCTACCGCGCTGTCGGAAGCGGCACGCCAGTCGCCACCGGCGACGCCGTGGCTGGCGGCGGCGGCAACTGCTGCGGCCGAAGCGATGGCGATCGAGGTGTTGTGCGTGGCACGGCAAGTTTCGGCCACCTTGGCGACGAAAGCGTCGAGCGGTTCCAGCGGCATCATGATTCCGACCGGCGCGATGCGCATGGCCGCGCCATTGGTGTCGCCCCGGCTTCCCGCCTCTTCCGCCGGCACGCCGTCATTGATGGCGTCGATGGCGCGTTTGGTCGACGGTCCCAGCAGATCGTAGCTGCCGCGCGCCTTGACCTCGCGCTCCCAGTCGAGCAGCGCGTTGACCCAGCGCGCATGGTCGAAGCGGTCGCCGGATTCGACCAGAATGCGGCCGAGCAGCAGCGCCTGTTCGGTGTCGTCGGTGACGGTGCCGGCCACGAGCCCCTTCGACACCGGATGGTCGGCGAAGGGCGCCACGAAATCCTCGACATGGCCGTAAAGTTCGGCAATGCGGGCCGGCGACAGAAGCTGCGTCGGCATGCCGAGCGCATCGCCCAGCGCCCCGCCGACAAGCGCGCCCATGGCGCGATCGAGAATGGTGTTGGTGCTGTTTGGCATCGCTCAAAACCTCATATGCAGCGCGAAATGCGCCGGGTTGAGCAGGCTGGTTACATATTCGATCGGCCGGTCGTCAGCCGCACGCGTCAGCCGGCGTCCGCGCAGGAACGGCGTGCCTTGCGGGCAGCCGAGAATGGCGGCGTCTTCGGCGTTGAGCATCTCGATGCCGACCCATTCCTCGCCATGGTCTGGAATGAGACCGGCGGCGCGCAGCGTCTGGTGCAGCGAGCCTTCGCGCAGACCGCGCAGCGGCACGTCCTCCAGTTCGGGCGACAGCGGCAGGCGGCTGCGTTCGATGGAGATCGCATGGCCGTCACTGGCATTGGTGCGCACCCGGTCGACGGCGATGAAGAACGGGCTTTCGATGCCAAGCAGCGCGGCAAGATCGGCATCCTCGATCACTTCAAGCCGCAGCGTCCGCGTCTCGGCATTGGCGCCGGCATTGGCCAGCGCCCGCGACCAGCCAATGCTGTCATCGACCGGCTTGCCGTCGAAAGTGACGAAGGAGCCGATGCCGACCTTGGTCGTGATCAGCCCACGGCTGGACAACTCCTCGAGGCCCTTGCGGACCGTGTTGCGGCTGACGGAAAAGCGCTGGACGAGTTCGTTCTCGCTTTGCAGGCGGTCGCCGAAGCCAAGCACGCCGGAGCGGATCTCATGTTCGAGAACGGTGGCGATCTGCTCGGGCTTGCCCGTGCCGGGAGAAAGTTGAACCGCGCGCCGCCTCATATGGGTACCTGTTCAATAAACCTGTATAGTCCTGTTCGATATTGGAGTTGAAGGGCGACGTCAACGATATTTAGATTCACGCATATGCATTGTGCTCAGGTGCCCCGGGCATCGTTTGTTCGCATGGCGACGCTAACCGCGCAGGGCGTCCCGTCCCGAGACAGAGCGGGGGCAGCGCTTCCCTCAGGCGATTAGCCTTGCGCTCACACGAAGAAAAATTCCTCAATCCGTTGCTTGGCCGTCCGCAGCGCTGGCAGGATATCCCGCTCCATCGCCTCGACGGAGAACCGCGCCGACTGCGTCGAGACGTTGATCGCCGCCACGGTCTTGCCGGCGCGGTCATAGATCGGCACCGCTATCGAGCGCAGGCCAAGTTCCAACTCTTCATCGACGACGGCAAAGCCATCCGCTCTCGCCGCGTCGATGGCCTTGGCCAGCGCGGCGCGGCTGGTGATCGTCTTCGGCGTGCGCCGTTCGATCCTCGCCTCTGCAAGCAAGGCCTTCAGCTCATCCGCGCCCAGCCCCGCAAGCAGGACGCGCCCCATCGAGGTGCAATGCGCCGGCAGCCTGGTGCCGACATCGAGCGAAACGCTGAGGATGCGGCGGCCAGGAATGCGCGCGACATAGACGACTTCCTCGCCCGACAGCACCGCCGCGTTACAGGCCTCGTCGAATTGGCCCGCGACGTCGCGCATGATGGATGCCGCGAATGTCCACAGCGAGGCGCCGCCGAGCCAAGAGCGCACGATGGCGAGCAGGCGCGGCGACAGCGAAAACTGCCGGCCGGATTGCGTGGCATAGCCGGTGGCGGTCAGCGTCAGCAGGAAGCGACGCGCGCCGGCGCGGGTCAGCCCCGCCTCCTCCGCCATTTCGGTCAGCGTCATCCCGGCCGGATGCCGGGCCAGTATCTCCATGACTGCAAGGCCGCGCTCCAGCGAGCCGACATGGTCGCGCGTCTTTGCCTTGTCCTCCATGCGGCCTCCGCAAGACAATGCGTCGCCTTGACTCGTCTCGGCGGCGCGATGTAAAAATATCTCATACAAAACAAATGTTCGCAATACGAACTTTTTCAACTTCGGAGTTCTTGGCGATGGTCAATTTCCTGCCGCTCAAACAGGCCGTGGCTGAGAACCTGCATGATGGCGATACGGTCGCCTTCGAAGGCTTCACGCATCTGATCCCGACGGCGGCGGCGCATGAGGCCATCCGCCAGGGCTTTCGCGACCTGACGCTCATCCGCATGACCCCCGACCTGATCTACGACCAGATGATCGGCATGGGCATGGCCAAGAAGATCATCTTCTCCTATGTCGGCAATCCCGGCGTCGGCCTGCTGCGCCGCGCCCGCGACGCCATCGAGAACGGCTTCCCCCGGTCGATCGAGATCGAGGAGCACAGCCATGCCGGCATGGCCAACGCCTACGAGGCGGGAGCTGCCGGCCTGCCTTGCGCGGTGTTCCGCGGCTATCGCGGCGCCGGGCTGGCGGCAGTCAATCCCAACATCCGCTCGGTCACCTGCCCGTTCACCGGCGAGGTGCTTGCCGCCGTTCCTTCCATCCGACCGGACGTGACCTTCATCCACGCTCAGAAGGCCGACAAAAAAGGCAATGTGCTGGTCGAAGGCATTATCGGCATCCAGAAGGAAGCGGTGCTCGCGGCCAAGCGCGCCGTGGTGACGGTAGAGGAAGTCGTCGACAATTTCGACGACCTGCATCCCAACCTCACCGTGCTGCCGCGCTGGACCATCGCTGCGATCTCGGTGGTATCAGGCGGTTCGCATCCCTCCTACACGCACGGCTACTATGCCAGGGACAACGCCGCCTATCTCGAATGGGACGACATCGCCGCCGACCGTGAAAAATTCCAGACCTGGATGCAGGCCAATGTCCTCGAGCGCACGGCGGACGATTTCGCCGGCCGCGTAAAGCATCTGAGGAGCGCGGCATGAGCGGCTTTACTCCCAATGAGATGATGACGATTGCCGCCAGCCGAGCCCTGAAAAACGACGATGTCTGCTTCGTCGGCATTGGCGCGCCGTCGGCCGCCTGCAACGTCGCGCGACTGACGCATGCGCCCGACATCACGCTGATCTATGAAAGCGGCACCATCGGCACCGCGCCCGATGTTTTGCCGCTGTCGATCGGTGACGGCGAACTTTGCGACACCGCCGTCACGACCGTCTCGGTGCCGGAGATGTTTCGTTACTGGCTGCAGGGCGGCCGCATTTCGATCGGTTTCCTCGGTGCCGCCCAGCTCGACAAGTTCGGCAACATCAACACCACTATCATCGGCGACTATGCGCATCCCAAGACCCGCCTGCCCGGCGGCGGCGGCGCGCCGGAGATCGCCACCTCGTCGAAGGAGATCTACATCACCAAGGCGCAGTCCAAGCGCGGCATGGTCGAGAAGATCGACTTCTTCACCTCCTTCGGCCATGGCGATGGCGGCGACCATCGCCAGCGCCTCGGCATCGAGACATCAGGGCCGACGCTGCTGATCACCGACCTTGCCATCTGGAAGCCAGATCCGGTGAGCAAGGAATTCACCGTGGTGTCGTTGCACCCCGGCGCAACGCGGCAGCAGGTGCAGGACAGCTGTGGCTGGATCGTAAAGTTCGCCGAGGCGCTTGACGAAACGCCGGCGCCGACGGAACTCGAGCTGACGACATTGCGCGACCTGCAGGCCCGCACCAAGGCGGCGCATGAGGGAAGCGGAAAAGAAAAGGCCGCATGACATGACCGAGGCATTCATCTGCGATTACATCCGCACCCCGATCGGCCGTTTCGGCGGCTCGCTGTCGTCGGTGCGGGCCGACGATCTTGGCGCCATCCCGCTGAAGGCGCTGGTCGAGCGCAATGCCGGCATCGACTGGCAGGCTGTCGACGACGTCGTCTATGGCTGCGCCAATCAGGCCGGCGAGGACAACCGCAATGTAGCCCGCATGTCGCTGCTCCTGGCCGGACTGCCGAAGGAAATTTCAGGCTCGACCGTCAATCGCCTCTGCGGTTCCGGCATGGATGCGCTCACAATTGCCGCCCGCGCCATCAAGGCGGGCGAAGCCGAGTTGATGATCGCCGGCGGCGTCGAATCGATGAGCCGCGCGCCCTTCGTCATGCCCAAGGCCGAGACCGCCTTTTCACGCCATGCCGAGATCCATGACACCACGATTGGCTGGCGCTTCATCAACCCGCTGATGAAGAAACAATATGGCGTCGATTCCATGCCGGAGACCGGCGAGAACGTCGCCGAGGACTTCCAGGTGTCGCGCGCCGATCAGGATGCGTTTGCCGTGCGCAGCCAGGACAAGGCTGTCGCGGCACAGGCCAATGGCCGGCTGGCGAAGGAGATCGCCCCGGTGACGATCCCACAGAAAAAGGGCGATGCGATTATCGTATCGAAGGATGAGCATCCCCGCGCCGGCACCACGGTCGAGTCGCTGGCCAAATTGCCGACGCCGTTCCGCGAGGGCGGCACCGTCACCGCCGGCAACGCGTCCGGCGTCAATGACGGCGCCGCGGCGCTGATCATCGCCTCCGAAGCGGCTGTGAAGAAATATGGCCTGGCGCCGATCGCACGCGTCCTCGGTGGCGCTGCTGCCGGCGTGGCGCCGCGCATCATGGGCATCGGCCCTGCCCCGGCGACACAAAAGCTCTGCGCTCGCCTCGGCCTGACACCGCAGCAATTTGATGTCATCGAGCTCAACGAAGCCTGCGCCTCCCAAGGCATCGCCGTGCTCCGCCAACTCGGCATTGCCGAGGACGCGGAGCACGTCAATCCGAATGGCGGCGCCATCGCGCTTGGTCATCCCTTGGGCATGTCGGGCGCGCGTATCACTGGCACCGCGGCACTGGAACTGCGCGAGCGCAGCGCCCGCTATGCGCTCGCCACCATGTGCATCGGCGTCGGCCAGGGCATCGCGGTGGCGCTCGAACGGGTTTGAGTTTGCACCGCCCTTAATAGGGCAAACCGACATAGTTTTCAGCCAGCGCGGTCGACGCCGCTTGCGAATGCACGAGATAGTCGAGCTCGGCTTCCTGGATGCGCTGGCCGAACTCGCCCGTATCGGGAAAGCGGTGCAGCATCGTCGTCATCCACCAGGAGAAGCGCACCGCCTTCCACACTCTGGCCAGCGCCTTGGCTGAATAAGCGTCGAGCCCGCTTGGTGATTTGTCCAGATAGAATTCGCGAAGCCCGGCAAAGAGATAGCGCACATCGCTGGCGGCGAGGTTGAGCCCCTTGGCGCCCGTCGGCGGCACGATATGGGCGGCGTCGCCGACCAGGAACAGCCGGCCGAAGCGCATCGGCTCGGCGACGAAGGAGCGCAGCGGCGCGATTGATTTTTCGAAGGACGGGCCGGTAACGACCGCGGCTGCGGTCTGTTCCGGCAGGCGACTGCGCAACTCGTCCCAGAAGCGATCGTCGCTCCAGGACTCGACCTGTTCGTCAGCGGGGACCTGCACATAGTAGCGGCTGCGATGCGTCGACCGCATCGAGCACAGCGCAAAGCCCCGCTCATGGTTGGCGTAGACCAGTTCGTGATCGGCCGGCGGCACTTCGGCCAGCACGCCGAGCCAGCCGAAGGGATAGGTCCGCTCGAAGGTTTTCAGCGCCCGCCCAGGCGCCGATTTGCGGCTGACGCCGTGATAGCCATCGCAGCCGGCGATGAAGTCGCAGTCGATGCGATGGCTGACGCCGTCCTTGTCGTAGGTGACGTAGGGCGCTTCGCCATCGAAACCATGCAGCGCGACGTTGGCCGCCTCATAGACGGTGGTCAGCCCGGCCGCCTCGCGCTTGTCCATCAGATCGTGCGTCACTTCGGTCTGACCATAGACGGTGACATGCTTTCCGCCGGTCAGTGCCGTGAGGTCGAGCCGGTGCAGGCCGCCGCCGAACGCAAGCGAGATGCCGGCATGCAGTAGGCCCTCGGCATGCAGCCTTGCAGCTGCGCCCGCCTCTTCGAGCAACTCGACGGTGCCTTGTTCGAGCACCCCTGCCCGCACCCGGCCAAGCACATGCCCCCGGCTCGAACGTTCGAGGATCACCGTCTCGACGCCAATGGTGCCGAGAAGCTGGCCGAGCAGCAGCCCGGACGGTCCGGAGCCGACAATGACAATCCGGGTGCGCATCAGTGTCCCAGGCTTTCGATCTGTCCGGCGAGTTCCGCGGCGAGCCGTAGCGCGGCCGCGGTCGCAACCGCCATCTGCGGCAAGAGCAGCCATTCCAGCGTCCAGGCAGCACCGGAGCGCTCCTGCTCATGCACCAGCGCCTGGTGGATGCCGGAAAGCTGGGTGGCGTTGAAGCGCGCCAGCGTCACCAGCACTTCCGCCTTCACCGGGTTCTGCTTGTGCGGCATGGCCGACGAGCCGCCGCCGCTGGACAGCTTGATGTCGGTTCCACCTTGCGCCATCAGCGCAACGTCCTGGCCGAACTTGCCGAGGCTGCCGGTGATGAGCGATAGCAGCCCGGCGAATTCGGCCAGCGCATCCCGCTGGCTGTGCCATTGCGGCGCGTCGCCAAGGCCGAGCTTTGCGGCAAGGGCCGCGCGCACGGCAGGTCCATTGTCGCCCAGCTTCTCCAGCGTGCCGGCGGCGCCGCCAAACTGCACCACGACCAGACGCTTGGATTGCTCCGACAGTCTCTGCTGATGCCGTTGCAGCGGCGTGCGCCACACCACCACGCGATCCGACGCCTGAATTGGGATCGCCGGCTGCATGCGCGTCATCGCTGTCAATGCACGGCTGCCAAAACGTTCTTCCAGCCCCACCAGCCGCAGAATGTTTTCAGTCAGCAGCAGGTCGAGATGTTCAATGAGCCGGCGCAGCCGAAGCACCAGGCCAGTGTCGATGACGTCCTGGCTGGTTGCGCCGAAATGCACGCCGGCGTCGTGCGGCGCGCCGACCGCTGCCTTCAACTGGCGCACCAGTTCGGGCACGATCACGCCATCCTTCGCCACACCGCCCCGCAGCCGCGCGGTGTCCGGCTTGTATGACAACAGGACAGGTATAATCGCCGCGGCGGCATCCGTGCCGATAATCCCGCTTTCGGCTTCCGCTTGCGCCAGCGCGCGCTCGAAATCGAGCATGGCGGCGATTTCCGCATCCACCGAAAAATGCCGAGCCGCCTCCTCGTCGCCGAGCAGGCCGGAGAGCAGCGGATGGTCGAAGGGCGATACGGTCATGTCATTGGTCTCCTAGCTGTCGAAGAAGACCGTTTCCTTCTCCCCCTGGAGATGGACGTCGAAAATATAGTTGTCGCCTTGCCGCTCGGCGATCAGCGTCGGCACTCGCACCTTGTGCTCGATGCGGGCCAGGATCGGATCCTCGGCATTGGCCTTGGCCTCGTCTGAGAAATAGAGCCGCGTATGTAGGCCGATATTGATGCCGCGCGCGACGATCCACAAGCTGATATGCGGCGCCATCAGCCGCCCGTCGCCATACGGCACGCGTCCCGGCTTGATCGTCTGAAAACTGCACAGGCCGGTTTCCATGTCGGTCGGCTGACGGCCCCAGCCCTGAAAATCCGGATCGGCATCGCCGCGCAATTCGGCCGGCGAATTGTAGAAGCCATTGGCATCCGCTTGCCAGATTTCGATCAAGGCATCCCTGAGCGGCGTGCCGGTGCCGTCGAGCACGCGAATGCGCAAACCAACGCGGTCGCCCTTGGCGTTGTCGTTGAGCATCGTGGCGCCCAAGTCTGTCGGGTAGACGCCGCCGATACCACCGAAATTCGGCGTCAGCCCGATATGCACGTAGGGCCCGGCGGTCTGCGACGGGCTCTCCTTCAGCCGGGTCAGCGATTGCGCCATCAATTGCCCTCCGGCCGGTTTTCGAACAGCGCGGCACGGCGTCCGCGCAGCACGATGTCGAACTTGTAGGCGCGCGCGTCGAAGGGGATTGTCGCCTGCATATCGAGCGCGGCGACCAGCGTCTCGATCGCCGCCCTGTCGCGGATGCCGCGCACGATCGGGCATCGCCAGATCAGCGGGTCGCCCTCGAAATACATCTGCGTGATCAGCCGCTGTGCGAAGCCGTGGCCGAACACCGAGAAATGGATGTGCGACGGCCGCCAGTCATTGGGCCCGTTCGGCCAGGGATAGGGACCTGGCTTCACCGTGCGAAAGGCATAACCGCCATCGGCATCGGTGATGGTGCGGCCGCAGCCGCCGAAATTCGGATCGAGCGGCGCGAGATAGCCGTCCTTCTTGTGGCGGTAGCGGCCGCCTGAATTGGCCTGCCAGAATTCGAGCAGCGCGCCTGAGACGCCCTGGCCGCGCTCGTCGAGCACGCGGCCATAGACGATGATACGCTCGCCGATGGCGCTCTCTCCGGGCTTTGCGAAATTGTGGATCAGGTCATTGTCGAGTTCGCCCAGCATGGCGTGGCCGAACACCGGACCGGTGATTTCCGAAGCCGTGTTGTCGAAGGCCAGCAGCGCCTTTTGCGGCGAGCGCAGCACTGACGTCTTGTAGTCGGGCGTCAGCGCCGGCGGATGCCAGCCGCGGTCGCGCTGGAAGAAGGCGCCGCTCTCGGGCCTGCGGTTCGAGCCGGCATCAGCTGGCATGGCCAGCCCTGCTTCCGTCCATTTCCGAAAACACCTCCTTGGCGATCCTGAAGGCGCGGTTGGCGGCCGGCACGCCGGCATAGATCGCGACATGCAGGAACGCTTCGCAGATATCGTCGCGCGACGCACCGGTGTTGGCGGTGGCGCGCACATGCATGGCGACCTCTTCATCATGGCCAAGGGCGGCCAGCAGTGCCAGCGTCACGATCGAGCGTTCGCGCCTGCTGAAGCCCGGACGCGCCCACACAGTGCCCCAGGCTGCCTCGGTGATCAGCTCCTGGAACGGCCGGTCGAAATCGGTGACGGCATCCTCGCTGCGATCGACATGCGGGTCGCCGAGCACCGAGCGCCTGACGGTCAGCCCGGTTCGGTATCTGGTTTCGTTTTTGGGCAGTTCATCCATGGGTCTGCTTTCTCAGGGGAAGCGCCGCGACGAAATCGCGGATCAGGGTGGTCAGCGCCTCGGGCTGTTCGACGCAAGGGATGTGCGCGGCGTCACGAATGATTTCGAAATGTGCGCCTGGGATCAGATCGGCCAGCCAGCGGACGAGATCCGGCGGCGTCGAGCCGTCCTGGTCGCCAACGACGCAAAGCGTGGGCACCGCGATCGCCTGCGCAGCCTCGGTAAAATCGGCATCGCGCACCGCGGCGCAGGTGCCGACATAGCCGGCGACGGCTTGCCGGGTCATCATGTTCCAGTAGCCGTCGAGCTCGGCGACACGGTCCGCGTGGAAGGCAGGCGTAAACCACATTTTGAGCACGGCATCGGCGATGGCCTGGATGCCTTTGCTTTCGACCGTTTCGATGCGGGTGTTCCAGCTGTCGGCCGTGCCAATCTTGTGGGCGGTGTCGCACAGGATGAGGCCGTCGACGATTTCGGGGCGCCGGGCATAAAACCCTTGCGCAATCAGGCCGCCCACCGACAGGCCGCACAGCACCGCATTGTTCAGTTCGAAATGATCGATCAGGCCCGACAGATCATCGACATGCTCGTCGATCGAGCTGACGCCACCAATGTCGGACAGGCCATGGCCGCGCTTGTCGTAGACCAACACAGGCATTTCGCCACCCAGTTCGGACAACACCTCGTCCCAGATGCGGAAGTCGGTGCCCAGCGAATTGATGAACACGATCGGCCGCGCATTTCCCTTCGCCTTGATATGGCGATGGTGCAGCGTGATGCCGCCAATGTTGACGAATGGCACGATTTCGATCCTCCGTGTTCACATTGCACAAGGCATTTGGTTTGGTAAAATGATATTTTACGCCGTTTCGTTAACTGCTAGGTTATGAGAACATGTCCGAAAGCCGCATAAGGTTCCGTCACCTGCAGGCATTCCTTGAGGTAGCGCGGCAAGGCAGCGTGGCGAGGGCAGCCGACTTTCTCCATGTCAGCCCACCGGCCGTGACCAAGACGCTGCGCGAACTGGAGGAGGCGCTTGGCATCGCTGTCGTCGAACGCGACGGCCGCGGCATCAGGGTGACGCGGCTTGGCGAAATCTTTCTCGGCCATGCCGGCACGGCGATCACGGCACTGAAGCGCGGCGTCGATTCCGTCCGCCAGGACGGCGCCATCAACCGGCATCCGATCCGCATCGGGGCGCTCCCGACAGTGTCGGCCAAGGTGATGCCACGCGCCATAAGCCTGTTCCTGAGTGAAAATACCGGTGCTGCGATCAAGATCGTCACCGGCGAGAACGCGGTCCTGCTGGAACAGTTGCGCGTCGGTGCGCTCGATCTCGTCGTCGGCCGGCTTGCGGCGCCGGAAAACATGACCGGCTTCTTCTTCGAGCATCTCTATTCCGAACCGGTGCTGTTCGTGGTGAGGGCCGGCCATCCGCTGCTGCAGCCGGGCCAGGACATCTTCGCCCGGCTCGATGAATTTCCGGTGCTGATGCCGACGCGGGAATCGGTCATCCGCCCGTTCGTCGACCGCCTGTTCATCACCAACGGCATGACGGCGCCTGCGACCGAGATCGAGACCGTCTCGGATTCCTTCGGCCGTGCCTTCCTGCGCCAAAGCAACGCGGTCTGGATCATATCGACAGGCGTCGTCGCCAACGAACTCTCCAGCGGCGCCTTCGTCGCCTTGCCCGTCAACACCGAGGAAACCAAAGGGCCGGTCGGCCTGACGATGCGGACCGACACTGCGCCTTCGCCGGCCTTCACCATCCTGCTGCAGACCATTCGCGAGGCGGCCAGCCAGAACGCCTGAGCACCTTTCGCCAATCTGGCGCAGAGCGGGCCTTCAGCCGTATTTCCATAACCTGTTGGTTAACGAAACACCGCAAAATATCATTTTACCAAACCAAACACCTAGGGCACTGTGACCATGGGAGGATCGAAATCGTGCCGTTATCGGCATTGGCGGCGTTCCGCTGCCGCCTCAAGGCCTGCCGGGGCGATCTCCGATCTTAAGAACGGGCGGCATCGATTTTGAGCAGGCCGGCGGTGACCTCCAGGTGCCGTCAGGAAAGGGAGGAATACCAGCATGACCTCAAGCAAATCCGGCGTCTCGCGGCGCCAGTTCATCGCCACATCGCTCGCCGGCGGCGCGGCACTTGCGCTCAGCCGCGGCCAGGCCTTCGCGCAGGCCGCCGACACGCTGAAGGTCGGCTTTGTCAGCCCGCGCACCGGGCCGCTCGCCGGCTTCGGCCAGACCGACGGCTATGTGCTCGATCTCGCCCGCAAGGCGCTCGCCAACGGCCTCGACATCGGCGGCAAGAAATACAGTGTCGAGATCATCGACCAGGACACGCAATCCGACCCGTCGCGCGCCGGCCAGCTCGCCAAGGACCTCATCAACAACCAAGCCGTCGACCTGATGCTGGCGGTGTCGACGCCGGAGGTGATCAACCCGGTCGCCGACGCCTGCGAAGCCGCCGGCGTGCCTTGCCTCTCCACCGTCATGCCGTGGGAGGCCTGGTATTTCGGCCGCGGCGCCAAGCCCGGCGAACCCTCGCCGTTCAAATGGACCTATCATTTCGGCTTCGGCGTCGACGAGTTCTTCCGGACCTACATCTCGCAATGGAACCTGATCGAGACCAACAAGAAGGTCGGCGTCATGTACCCCAACGACGCAGACGGCAATGCCATCCGCACCCATCTGGCGCCGTTGCTGGCAAAGCAGGGTTTCACCATCGTCGATCCCGGCGCCTACGAGACCGGCACCACCGACTATTCCTCGCAGATCGCGCTGTTCAAGCAGGAAGGCGTCGAGATCTTCAACTCCTTCCCGATCCCGCCGGACTTCGCCGCCTTCTGGCGTCAGGCTGCACAGCAAGGCCTGATCAAGCAGATCAAGATCTGCCAGGTCGCCAAGACCGGATTGTTCCCGTCCGACATCGAGGCGCTCGGCGATCTCGGCAACAAGATTTCGAGCGCCGCTTACTGGCACAAGGCCTTTCCCTACAAGTCGCCGCTGACCGGCGTTTCGGGGATCGAACTGGCCGACGGTTATGAGGCCGCCAGCGGCAAGCAGTGGACGCAGCAGCTCGGCGCCTCGATGTCGCTGCTCGACGCCGGCTTCGAGGCGCTGAAGGCAAGCACCGACGCCAAGGACAAGGCGGCCGTCGCCCAGGCGCTGAGCACGCTCAACACCGAGACCATGATCGGCAAGGTCGACTTCACCAGCGGCCCGGTCGCCAATGTCTCTCCCGGCCCGATCATCGGCACGCAATGGGTGGCGGCCAAGGAAGGCGGCAAATTCCCGCTCGACTACGTCGTGACCGAGAACGCCACCGACCCGAAGGTTCCGGTCGAGGCCAAGCTCCAGCCGTATAACAGCTGACGGTCGGTTACGGGGATCGCATCGTGAACGGTTCAGCAAACGCCGCGATCCTCCGCGCTGCCGGCATCCAGAAACGCTTCGGCGCGCTGGTGGTGCTCGACGATGTCGACTTCGCCATGAATGCCGATGAGGCCGTCGGCATCGTCGGCCCCAACGGCGCCGGCAAGACGACGCTGCTCAGCATCTTGTCAGGCGCCTTCCCGCCGAGCGCCGGCACGGTCGCCTTCAAGGGTGGCGATGTGACCGCGATGCCGGCTACAGCGCGCTGTCGTCTCGGCCTGGTGCGCACGCACCAGGTGCCCAAGCCGTTCAGCGGCATGACCACGTTCGAGAACGTTTTTGTTGCCGCGTCGCATGGCGCCGGTCTCGCCCGCGACGAGGCCTATGAAGAGGCGCTGGAGGCGCTGAAACTGTGCGGCATGATGGGCGTGGCCAACCGGCGCGCCGAAACGCTCGGCCTGCTCGACCGCAAGCGGCTGGAACTTGCCCGCGCGCTCGCGGCAAGGCCTACGCTGCTTCTGCTCGACGAGATCGGCGGCGGACTGACCGATGGCGAGGCGAGCGAACTTGTCGATACCATCAAGGAATTGCGCCGCCGCAAGATCGGCATCGTCTGGATCGAGCACATCGTCCACATCCTGCTGCAGGTGGCAGAGCGGCTGATCTGTATGGACGCCGGCAAGATCATCGCCGATGGCGAGCCGCAAGCGGTGATGGCCGACCCGGAAGTCGTGCGCGCCTATCTCGGCGGAGGCCCGAAATGAGCCTGCTCGCAATCGAGAATCTGGTCGTCCGCCATGGCCTGTTGCAGGCGGTGCGCGGTGTGAGCTTTACGATCGAGCGCGGCGAAACGCTGGCGCTGGTCGGCGCCAACGGCGCCGGCAAGACGACGCTGCTGCGGGCGATCGCCGGCGCCCATGAGCCGACGGCCGGCCGCGTGCTGCTGAATGGCGCCGATATCACCGGCGTTCCCTCGCACAAGCGCGTCGGCATGGGCGTCGCGCTGGTGCCGGAAGGGCGAAAACTGTTCGTGCAGATGACGGTCGAGGAGAACCTCCTGCTTGGCAAGGCCGCCGGCCGTCCCGGCGACTGGAGCGTGGAACGAGTGCTCGACACGTTCCCCAATCTGAAGCCGCGCCGCCACGCCAAGACCGGGCATCTCTCCGGTGGCGAGCAGCAGGCCACCGCCATCGGCCGCGCGTTGATGAGCAATCCGGAGCTGCTGCTGCTCGACGAGGTCTCGCTCGGCCTGTCGCCGCTGGTGGTCGATCGCGTATACGCTTCGCTGCAAGGGCTGATCAGCTCCGGCACGACGATCATCCTGGTCGAACAGGACCTCAATCGCGCGCTCTCGGTCTCGGACAAGGTCATCTGCATGCTCGAAGGACGCGTCGCGCTGGAAGGCCCGAGCAAGGGCATGTCCCGCGATGAAGTGACGAAAGCCTATTTCGGCCTGCACAGGAAAAGCGCCGGGAGTGTGCCGGCATGAGCAACCAGATCGTCCAGGGCATCCTGCTCGGCGGCTACTACGCGCTGATCGCCTGCGGCCTCTCCTTCATGTTTTCGGTGATGCGCATAATCAACCTCGCGCATGGCAGCCTGGCCGTGTTTTCCGCCTACGCGCTGTGGTGGCTCGCCTCGCAATTCCATATCTCGCCCTTCGTCGGCCTGCTCATCGTGCTGCCGCTGATGGCGGCCATCGGCTGGGCGCTGCAGCGCTTCCTGCTCGAGCGCAGCGCCCGCGGCGGCGCGCTCCTGCCGATCCTGACCACGTTCGGCCTCGCCATCGTCATCGACAATGCGCTGTTCGAGCAGTTCGGCGCCGACACACGTTCGCTGGCGCCCTATATCGGCAGCCTCTCCTACGATTCCTGGGAATGGCCGGGCAGCATCTATGTCGGCAAGCTTGCCGTGATCATGTTCGCCGCCGCCGTCATATTGCTTGGCGGACTGCAGCTGTTCCTCACCCGCACCAGGCTTGGCCGCTCGATCCGCGCCACGTCGGAAGATCCCGACACGGCCGGTCTCGTCGGCGTCGATGCGCGCCGCGCCAATGCCCTCGCCGCCGCCATCGCCATGGTCACCGTTGGGCTGGCCGGCGCCTTCCTCGCCATGCGCGCCACCTTCGATCCCTATACCGGCGCACCTCAATTGCTGTTCGCTTTCGAGGCGGCGGTGATCGGCGGCGCCGGTTCGCTATGGGGCACGCTGGTCGGCGGCATCGTGCTGGCGCTCGCCCAGACCCTCGGCGCGCAGATCCATCCGCAAGGTTTTCTGATCGGCGGCCATGTCGCCTTCCTGATCGTGCTGTTCATCCGGCTCTCCACCTCCGGCCTCGGCCTGCGCGGCCTGCTGCGCCTGCCCGCGAGGAAAGCATCATGAGTGCGGTTTTAAACGCCCCCGTCATCGAGCGCGGCACCTCCGCCTCGCGCATCTCGGCGATCGCGGTCGTCGTCATCATCGCGCTGCTCGCTGTTGCGCCGCATTTCCTGTCGGCCGGCGCCGTCGACCGCATGACCGCCTTGTTCATCTATGTGATCCTGGCGGCGATGTGGAACGCGCTGGCCGGCTTCGGCGGGCTGGTTTCGGTGGGACAGCAAGTGTTCTTCGGCCTCGGCGCCTATTTCACCATCCGCCTGGCCGATGCCGGCCTCAACCCGTTCGCTTCTCTGTTTGTCTCGGCGATCATTGTCGGCGCGATCTCCTGGCCAATGTCGCTATTCATGCTGAAGCTGAAGAACGGCGAGTTCGCCATCGGCATGTGGGTGATCGCGGCGCTCACCCATCTCCTGGTCAATCTCGACCGGCTGGTGCAAGGCGAGACCGGGACGTCGCTGATCTCGCTCAACGGCTATGACGCCGGCTCCAGGCGGGCAACGATCTACTGGCTGGCGTTGGCCGCGATGACGGCGCTGCTCGCCACCCTGTTTAGCCTGCTGCGTGGCAGCACGGGTGCGGCCATCCGCGCCATCAGGGACAATGAGGAGGCCGCGGCATCGGTCGGCGTGCGCGTCACCGGAACCAAGCGGCTGCTCTTCGTGCTCGCCGCCTTCGGCATCGGCATGGCCGGCGCGCTGTGGTTGGCCACGTCGATCACCTTCCAGCCGAAAACCTACTTCAACGTCCAGTGGACCGCCTACATGATCTTCATGGTGCTGGTCGGCGGCATCGGCACCTTCGAGGGCGCCATTCTGGGTGCGCTGCTGTTCTTCCTCATCGAGACCTGGTTCGGCGGCACCGGCGTCTGGTATCTGATCGGCCTCGGCGCCACGGCGGTGCTGTTCTCGCTCTTCCTGCCGCGCGGCCTGTGGGGAACGCTGGAGGAGCGCTTTGGCCTGCGCCTGCTGCCGGTCGGCTATCGCGTCAGGCTCCCGCCAAACGCCGCAGATGGCGACGCGGCGCCCTCGCCGCAACAGGCCGCAACGCATCCAGAAAAGGCGTGACCATGCTGTTCGGCAAGACCATCCTCATCACCGGTGTCGCCTCTGGTATCGGCGCTCGCACGGCCGAACTTGCCGGCCAACTGGGCGCTGACGTGATCGGCGTCGACGTGCGTGAACCTGCCGCACCGGTCGGCTTCTTCGTCAAGGCCGACATCTCGTTCAAGGCCGGCGTCGACGATCTCCTCGGGCGCCTACCGCAGCGCATCGATGCGCTCTGCAATGTCGCCGGCCTCCCCGGCAACACCGGTGCGGTGTCGACACTGGCCGTCAACTTCTACGGCCTGCGCGCGCTCTCGGAAGGCCTCGCACCAAGACTTCGTGAAGGCGGCGCCGTGGTCAACGTCGCCTCGATCGCCGGCTATGGCTGGCGCGCCAATCTCAACCGCGCGGCATCGATGGTCGGCATCGAAGGCTTTCCCGATGTGGCGAAGATGATCGCCGACCATCAGGTGAAGAACGAGGAAGGCTATCCCGTTTCCAAGGAGCTGCTGCTGTTGTGGACGCAGCGCGCCGCACATCAGGATCTGTTCAGGAGCCGCGGCATCCGCGTCAATGCAGTGAGCCCCGGCCCGGTCGAGACGCCGATCCTCAAACAGTTCCGCAATGTGCTGGGTGACGCCCGCGTGGACAGCGACATCGCCAGGGTCGGGCGCGCCGGAACCTCGGGCGACATCGCGCCTGTCGTGCTGTTCCTGTGCTCGGACGGCGCACGCTGGGTCAACGGCGCCAATGTGCCGGTTGACGGTGGGCTTGAAGCATCGATCAATGCCGAGGTGCTCGGCTTCTAGACCATGATCCCGAAAAGTGGGAGCCGGTGTTCGGATCAGATCGTGGTCGATAATAGATAGAAAAGACGCTCCACGGCGAGCGAGGGAGAGAACAATGGACATCGGACTTCTGATCGACGGCGACAAAAGGGATGCCTCCGGCTCAGCCTCTTACGAGCGCATGGACCCGTTCACCGGCAAGCTGGCGACCCGCGCTGCCGCAGCCAGCATCGCCGACGCCAATGCCGCGGTCGAAGCCGCTGCTGCCGCTTTCAAGACGTGGTCGAAGACCGGTCCGGGCGAGCGCCGCGCTTTGCTGTCCAAGGCGGCCGATGTCATGGACTCCAAGGTCGGCGAATTCACCAAGTTGATGATGGAAGAAACCGGCGCGACCGGCCCCTGGGCCGGCTTCAACGTCATGCTCGCCGCCAAAATGCTGCGCGAGGCAGCCGCCATGACGACGCAGATTTCGGGCGAAGTCATTCCCTCCGACAAGCCCGGCACGCTGGCCATGGCGATCCGCCAGCCGGCCGGCGTCTGCCTCGGCATCGCGCCGTGGAATGCACCGGTCATCCTCGGAACCCGTGCCATCGCCATGCCGATCGCCTGCGGCAACACGGTTGTGCTGAAAGCTTCGGAAATGTGCCCAGGCACACACCGGCTGATCGGGCAGGTGCTGGTCGAGGCCGGCCTGCCCAAGGGCGTCATCAATGTCGTCACCAATGATCCCAAGGACGCAGCGACAATCGTCGAGGCACTGGTCGCGCACCCTGCAGTCAGGCGTGTCAACTTCACCGGCTCGACCAAGGTCGGCAGGATCATTGCCGAACTCGCCGGCCGTCACTTGAAGCCGGCGCTGCTCGAACTCGGCGGCAAGGCGCCGCTGGTCGTGCTCGACGATGCCGACATCGACGCCGCGGTCAACGCCGCGACCTTCGGCGCCTACATGCATCAGGGCCAGATCTGCATGTCGACCGAGCGTCTGGTCGTCGATGAAAAGGTCGCCGACGAATTCGTCGCCAAGCTCGCCGCCCGCGCCGCGCAGCTGCCTGCCGGCGACCCGCGCGGCCATGTCGTGCTCGGTTCGCTGATCAGCGACCAAGCCGCCGACAAGATGGAAGAACTGGTTGCCGACGCCGTCGCCAAGGGCGCCAGGCTTGTGGCCGGCGGCAAGCGCACCGGAACCGTGGTCGAGGCGACATTGCTCGACCACGTGACGCCGGCGATGCGCGTCTATTCGGAAGAATCCTTCGGCCCGGTCAAGCCGGTGATCCGCGTCAAGGGCGAGGACGAAGCGGTACGTGTCGCCAACGATACCGAATACGGCCTGTCTTCAGCCGTGTTCAGCCGCGACATCCGCCGTGCCATGGCGGTCGCCGCGCGCATCGAAGCCGGTATCTGCCACATCAACGGCCCGACCGTCGGCGACGAGGCGCAAATGCCGTTCGGCGGCGTCAAGGGTTCAGGCTACGGCCGCTTCGGCGGCAAGGCCTCGATCGCCGAGTTCACCGACCTGCGCTGGCTAACCATCGAGGATCCGGGGCAGCACTATCCGTTTTGACTCCACCTTCTCTCACAGGGGAGAAGGGAAGGAGCCCTCAGGGCCGTTGCCTGGCGAGCCAACGGATTCCCGCATCAAAACCCGGCAAGGCTCGAGTCGCGCGATCGGCGGCCCCTCCCGGAGTTGTAAATCGTTTAATCGTGGGTATTTTACCCCTCAATCACATGCCGCCGGACGGTGGCAAGCGGTTTTGGGACTACCGCAAGTGCAAAGCAAAATACGCGATACGGATCGCGCCGGGGAGGAATCGTTATGCCAAACAAGGCCCTGCCGCTGGTCATCAGCGCGCCGGAACCACGCACGCTCGACCTGATCTTCACCCCACCGCAGCTGGCGCGCCTCAAGGCGCATTACCGCGTCGTCGAGACGACGGCCGAGGGCGTGGCGAACTTGCCCGCCGACGTGCTTGCCGAAGCCCGCTATATTATCGGCCAGCCGCCGATCTCGCCCGAGACCTTGGACCAGATGCAGGCGCTGCGTTGCGTCTTCAATGTCGAGACCAACCTCATCAACAACATGCCCTATGAGACGCTGTTTGCGCGCGGCATCCATGTCGTCACCACCGGCCTCGTCTTCGCCGAGCCGGTGGCCGAGCTTGGCCTCGCCATGGCGCTTAACCTCGCCCGCAACATCGTCGATGCCGACCTCGCCTTCCGCAAAGGCGAAGAGCTGTGGGGCGGCGACGGCAATTTGACGGCGCGGCTTCTGTCCGGCGCCGATGTCGGCATCATCGGCTTCGGCGATCTCGGCCGTGCGCTCAACCGACTGCTGTCGGGTTTTCGCACCCGCACCAAGGTCTTCGATCCCTGGCTGCCGCCATCGATCCTGATCGACAGTGGCGTCGAGCCGGCCTCGCTGGACGAGGTGCTGTCGACCAGCGATTTCGTCTTCGTCGTCGCTTCGGTGACCTCAGAGAATCAGGGCTTTCTCGGTGCCAATGCTTTTGCCTCCATGCGCAAGGGCGCCGCATTCATCCTGCTCAGCCGCGCCGGAGTCGTCGACTTCCCTGCCCTGATGGCGGCGGTGGAAAGCGGCCACATCGTCGCCGCCAGCGATGTCTTCCCTGAAGAACCGCTGGCGCAGGACCATCCGGTCCGCACGATCCCCGGCTTCCTGCGCTCCGCCCACCGCGCCGGTGCGCTTGACATCGCCTTCAAGCGCATGGGCGACATGGTGCTGGAGGACATGGACCTGATCGACCGCGGCCTGCCGCCTCTGCGCTCCAAGCGCGCCGAGCGCGAGACGGTGTCAAGGATGCGTTCGAAGCCGGCGGACAGGAACTAGTTGTCGCGAGAAATCCGCCTGAGATGGATTTCGAGTTGGGCTAACCCCTTTGTCATCGCAGCTCAGGAGGACCGGGAAACCTTTGACCGGCATTGGCGTTTTTCAGCCGGATGCTCCCATTCGATCCAGACCCTACTATCGATGCCCCGCCAAGCCTAGCCGGCGGGGTATTGATTTTGAAAGCAATCGGGCTGTGGGAGGCCTGGCCTACTCCAAGGAGGCTCGTCACGATTCGCGTCGGTGGCGGGCCTTTTTATTCACTCCCGAGCAAAGCCGGAGGCGGTCTGCTCGCCTCGCTCTATCCGGCAGCAACGCCGGCTGCCGAGCGATTGGCCAGCACCAGCCCGACCTCGCCGACAACCTGATCGACGCGCTTCAGGATGGGTTCGGCCCGCAGCACGCCGTCGGAAAAGTCCTTGTCCGTGGCATAGACCCCTGTCGGCAGCGTCAGCGCCTCGAAGAAGCCGAACAACGGCCGCAACTGGTGCTCGACGATCAACGCGTGGCGATCGTTGCCGCCGGTGGCAAGCAGCACCACCGGCTTGCCGCGCAAGGAAGCGGGATCGAAGAGGTCGAAGAAGTGCTTGAACAGGCCGGTGTAGCTGCCCTTGTAGGTCGGTGACCCCACCACCAGCACATCGGCATTGACGACGCTGTCGAAGACTGCCCGGGCCTGGCCGTCGAGATCGCGCGCCCATTTGGCAGCGCCGAGCGACGGGCCGAGGTCTTCGATGTCATAGGTGCTCGCCGACAGGCCATGCTGGCGCGCAATATCCCTGACGACCTGGTCGACAAAACCACGCGTCTTGGACGGCCTGGTGAAATTGCCGGAAAACCCGACGACGGTTGGATTGGGCATGTTTCTCTCACCTCTCGCGGCGGGGTTTCATACCGCATATTTACAGGCTTGCGCCTGCCGCAAGAAGCAAATGACTGACCTTGCAGCACCATAGTGAGGAATTTTTTTCCGTTTGCCCGCTCGTCTCAGGTCGCGAGAAGCGGGCCATAGGATTCCAGGTAGAAGCCGGGCGACCTTGCGCAGGTCCGCACCGCCTCCCTGGCGGCAACCGTTTCCTGCCACCGCAGCAGGCGCTCGCATTCGGTCGGCATGACGAAACCCAGATATTTCTCAAGCACGCACAGCTGTTCGAACCAGGGATAGAAGGCGATGTCGGCGGCGCTGAATTCCGAGCCCAGCAAAAACCGTTCGTCCGCCCCTCGCAGGGCGAAGGCATGCTGTTCCACAAAGCGCAGATCGTCGGCAAGCTGGGCCTTGATCCGCTTATGAACCATAGCGTCGGAACTGTGCATCATGGTTGCCGTCCGGGCGTAAAGCTGCGTGTCGGCGAAGCTGATCCAGATGCGCGCCTCAGCGCGGGCATGAGCATCCCTGGGGAAAATCGGCCGTTCGGGGAATGCATCATCGAGATATTCGCAGATGATCGCCGACTCCCTGACATATTGCCCCTGATGGCGCAGCAGCGGCACCTTTCCCGTCGGCGTGAGTTTCAGGAACCACGCCGGCTTGTTGCGCAGATCGATTTCGATTTCCGTCGCCTGTAGGCCTTTCTCGGCAAGGGCGAGCCTGACACGGTGCGCATAGGGACAAAGCTGCGCGACAAAAAGCTCGATTGGCGGCATGAATAACTCCTGAGTTTCGTTATCGCCGGCAAGCGGCCTGTCGGGCATAGCTAGGTCCAGTAAGGCCGGCGCGCTATTCGACAGCGTCTGGATTGATTTATCGATCGTCTGTTTCTGGAGCGAAGCGTGGATCTCCTGGCTATCCTCATGCGCGAATTGCACTTCGCAGCCGCCGGGTACCGGCGCCTCGAACTGGCCGCGCCCTGGGCGATCTCGTTCAGCCAGGCTGGGCTTCGCGGCATTCACGTCGTCATCAAGGGGCGATGCGAGGCGGTGTTCGGTGAGGAAGATGTCGAGCCTCTCGATGCCGGCGACCTGATCATTGCACCGCGCGCCGATCCGCATGTGCTGCGGTCGCCCGGCGCGCTCAAAAGCGCGAACGTCCCCGCCGCCGAACTGGCGACCCAAACCGCAGCCGGGCGTATTCGCAGCGGCGGCGAAGGCGAAAAGACCGTCATCCTGTGCGGCGCCTTCGCCTTTCGCGACGCCGACCATCCGGCACTTGCCGGCCTGCCGCGCATCGTTCACATCCGGGGATCGAATGGCCGTCTGCCCAAATGGCTG
The DNA here is from genome assembly GCF_040321555.1 of Mesorhizobium sp. M0317. Taxonomy (NCBI): domain Bacteria; kingdom Pseudomonadati; phylum Pseudomonadota; class Alphaproteobacteria; order Hyphomicrobiales; family Phyllobacteriaceae; genus Mesorhizobium; species Mesorhizobium sp. M0317. The sequence goes on from NZ_JAMYRV010000062.1 coordinate 27,687, forward strand.
CGTGGCTATGTCGAGGCCTTGCTGGTGGAAGCGACCGACGAAGGTCCCGGCAGCGACGTGGTCATGGCTCGCCTGTCTGGGGCCATCGTCACGCGCGCCTTGCGCTCCGGTCTGGAAAGCATGGACAATCCAGGTTGGCTGAGGGGATTGCAGGACCCCGCGATCGCCAGAGCGCTCGCGACCCTGCATGAAGCCTATGGCCACGACTGGACGATCGAGACCCTGGCACGCGCGGTCGGGCTCTCCAGGGCAACCTTTGCCGCCCGGTTTCGCGATCTCGTCGGCGAAGCGCCCATGGCCTATCTCTTCGGCTGCCGCATGCGGCAGGCCAGCCGGCTGCTGCACGAGGGCAAGAGCGTGGGCCAAGTCGCCGAGGCGGTCGGCTACAGCTCGGAAGCCGCCTTCTCCACCGCCTTCAGCCGCCACGCCGGCGTCTCGCCCGGCCAATTCAGGAAACGGAAGGATCTGTAAGGCAGAGCGATATTGGCGGCGGCCGGGCCTCGCGGTAGGACTTTGCCAGCACTATGTCTGATCATATCCCGACGCGGTTCGCCGCCGCTTTGCCCAGGAGATGCTTCGTGCCCAAAGGTTCTGACCTGCTTGTTGCCGCCCTCGAGAATGAGGGCGTCGATCGCATCTTCGGCATTCCCGGCGAAGAAAACCTGGACGTCGTCGAATCCATCCGCAAATCCTCGATCCAGCTCATCCTCACCCGTCATGAGCAGGCGGCGGCGTTCATGGCCGCCACCCATGGCAGGCTCACCGGCAAGCCGGGCGTCTGCATCACCACGCTCGGGCCCGGCGCCCTGAACCTGACGACGGGTGCCGCCTATGCGCTGCTGGGCGCCATACCGATGATCATGATCACCGGGCAGAAGGGCATCCGGTCGTCGCGCCAGGCCCGCTTCCAGATCGTCGACATCGTCGCCGCGATGAAGCCGCTGACCAAGCTGTCACGTCAGATCATCTCGGCGAAGACCATTCCCGCCGTGGTGCGCGAAGCGTTTCGGATTGCCGAGGAGGAGCGTCCGGGGCCGGTGCATCTGGAACTGCCCGAAGACATCGCGGCCGAGGAGTGCGACGATGTCGCGCTGATCCCGCCGCATCCGGTCGAGCTTCCGCTGGCCAGCCCGCTGGCGCTCGACCGTGCCGCTGAGATGATCATCAAGGCGCAACGTCCGCTGGCGATGCTGGGCGCCGCCGCGTCGCGGCCGCGCTCGACGTCCGACCTCGCCCAGTTCGTGATCAGAACCGGCATCCCTTATTTCACCACCCAGATGGGCAAAGGCACGGTGCCTGGCGGCACCGAACTCTATATGGGCACCGCCGCTCTCTCCGAGCGCGACTATGTGCATGAGGCCATCGAACAGGCCGACCTCATCATCACTATCGGCCACGACACGATCGAGAAGCCGCCCTTCATTATGGGCGACAAGGGACCGAAGGTGATCCATGTCGGTTACCAGCCGGCCAATGTCGAGCAGGTCTATTTCCCGCAGACCGAAGTGGTCGGCGACATCGGCGCTTCGCTCAGGCTGCTTGCCGACCGGATCGAGGACAAGATCCCCAACGCGCAAGCGTTGCTGCCATTGCGCGAAGGGATTTTGAGCCGCATTGCCGCCCGCGCCACCGAAGACCGTTTCACGCCGCAGCGCTTGGTGCACGATGTGCGCGCGGTGATGCCGGCCGATGGCATCCTGGCGCTCGACAACGGCATGTACAAGATCTGGTTTGCGCGCAATTACCGCACGCGCGTCGCCAACACTTTGCTGCTCGACAACGCCCTGGCCACGATGGGCGCCGGCCTGCCCTCGGCGATGACGGCCGCGATGCTCTATCCCGCACGCCGCGTCATGGCGATCTGCGGCGATGGCGGCTTCATGATGAACAGCCAGGAACTGGAAACCGCCGTCAGGCTGAAGCTCAATTTGGTCGTGCTGATCATCGAGGACAATGCTTTCGGCATGATCCGCTGGAAGCAGGCGGTCGACCAGTTCCCCGATTTCGGCATGACCTTCGGCAATCCCGATTTCGTCCGCTATGCCGAGGCCTATGGCGCCAAGGGAACCAGGGTCGGCGCCGTCTCAGAAATACAATCGACGCTTGAACAGGCTTTTGCCGGCGGTGGCGTCCATCTCGTCGTCGTTCCGATCGACTATTCGGAGAACGAGCGCGTGCTGGTCGAGGAACTGCGCCACCGGTTGCCGGCGCCACCGGAGGCCTGACGGTGGAGTAGATACCGCCGCAGCAGCGCTCAGGCGGCCCGGACCTTGGCGCTCCCACGCGCCCAGGTCGGCAGCCAGTCGCCATGTGTCGCCAGCAACTCATCGACCAGCGCCCAGATCTGGTCGAGATCGAGTTCGGCCGCCGTATGCGGGTCCATCATCGCCGCGTGGTAGATGTGCTCGCGGTTTTCGGTCATCAACGCCTGCACCGTCAGTTCCTGCACATTGATGTTGGTGCGTATCAACGCGGTGAGTTGCGGCGGCAGCTCGCCAATATAGGTCGGCTGGATGCCGGAGGCGTCCACCAGACACGGCACCTCGGCGGCGCAATTGTCCGGCAGCGAGGTGATGCAGCCATTGTTGCGGACATTGCCGTAGATCACCGAAGGCTCCCCGGTCCACACCGAGTTCATGATCGAGGACGCGTATTCCTTCGATTGCTCGACCTCGATGCGGTCGGCCGAGCGATAGGCCTCGGCCTGGCCCTTCCAGCGCTCGATCTGTTCGATGCAGCGCTTGGGATATTCGTCGAGCGGAATGCCGAACTTCTCGATCAGGTCGGGGCGGCCTTCCTTGATGAAATAGGGCGTGTATTCGGCGAAATGCTCGGAGCTTTCGGTGACGAAATAGCCGAGCCGCGTCAGCATCTCGTAGCGCACCTTGTTGGGGCAGCGCGGGTTCCAGCCCGGCTTCGGCGCCCTGCCCTCGCGATAGGCGCGGACCAGGTCCGGATAGAGGTTGCGGTAAGAGCCATCCGGCTGCCGGTGCTCGAACTTCAGGTAGAAGGCCATGTGGTTGATGCCGGCCGAGCGGTAGCGTATCTCCTCGTAGGGAATGTCGAGATCGTGCGCCAGTTCCATCGCCGTGCCTTGCACCGAATGGCAGAGGCCTACCTGTTTGATCTCAGGGTATTTCTCTGAGATCGCCCAAGTGTTGATCGCCATCGGGTTGACATATTGCAGCATGATAGCGTCGGGGCAGACGGCCAGCATGTCCTCGCAGATCTTCCACAGATGCGGCACGGTCCGGAGGCCGCGCATGATGCCGCCGACGCCGAGCGTGTCGGCAATGGTCTGGCGCAGGCCGTATTTCTTCGGCACCTCGAAATCGGTGACGGTGCAGGGCTCAAAGCCGCCGATCTGGAAGGCGACGACGACGAAGTCGGCGCCGGCGAGCGCCTTGCGCTGGTCGGAATAGGTCTCGGCCTTCGCCTTCACGCCCAGCGTCGCGATCAGCTTGTTGACGACGATGGCGCTCTCTTCCAGCCGCTGCGGATTGATGTCCATCAGCGCGATCGTCGCGCCTGACAGCGATGGCCGCTGCAGCACGTCGCCGACAATGTTCTTCATGAACACGGTCGAACCCGCGCCAATGAAGGTGATCCTGGGATGTCTTGCCACTATTAAACCTCCGGCACTTTGCTACGCCACGTCGAAGGCGGCCCTGACGAGCCGTTCGGTGTAGGCGGTCTTGGGATGGGTGAGGACCTCGTCGACGGGTCCCTGTTCGACGATCTTGCCGTTCTGCATGACGATGACGCGATGGCAGAGCGCGCGCACGACCTTGAGGTCGTGCGAAATGAAGAGATAGCTAAGGCCGCGTTCGTCCTGCAGCTTGCGCAACAAGTCGATGATCTGCGCCTGCACCGAAAGGTCGAGCGCCGATGTCGGTTCATCGAGCAGGATGAATTCGGGCTCCAGCGCGATGGCTCGGGCAATGGCGATGCGCTGCCGCTGGCCGCCGGAAAATTCGTGCGGGAACCGCGACAGGATATCGCCGGGCATGCCGGCGCTGACCAGGGCGTCGCGAACCCGATCGACCCGCTCGCGCCGTGTCGCGCCGATCCTGTTGACGACCAGCCCTTCCTCGATGATCTGGCCGATCGTCATACGCGGGTTGAGCGACGAGAACGGATCCTGAAAAACGACCTGCATGCGCGAGCGCAGCGGCCGCATCCCGGCGCGCGACAGGCCGTGGATCGGCTGGCCGTCGAAGCTGACCTCGCCGCGCTTGGCCTCGGTGAGCCTGAGCAAGGCGAGACCGAAGGTGGTCTTGCCGGAGCCGGATTCGCCGACCAGCCCCAGTGTCTCGTGGCGGCAAAGCTTCAGGCCGAGATCGTCGACGGCGACCAGCTCGCGCCAGTCCGGCTTCAGGAAGCTGCCATGGCGTAGCATGAAGCAGACGCGCATATCGCGGGCCTCGAGGATGGTGCCGCTGTTTTCCGGCAGCGGCTGCGGCTTGCCGTGCGGCTCTGAAGCGAGCAGCCGCTTGGTATAGGCATGCTGCGGGTCGGCGAACAGCCGCTCGGTAACGTTGTGCTCGCACATCTCGCCATGCTGCATGACATAGACATAGTCCGAGAATTTCCGCACCACGGTGAGGTCGTGGGTGATCAGGATGACCGCCATCCTGAGTTCTTTTTGCAGATTGCGGATCAAATTGAGGATCTGTGCTTGCACCGTGACATCGAGCGCCGTCGTCGGCTCGTCGGCGATCAGCACATCGGGGTCGTTGGCGAGCGCCATGGCGATCATCACGCGCTGGCGCTGCCCGCCCGACATCTGGTGCGGATACTGTTTGATGCGCGCTTCCGGCTCGGGGATCTGGACATGCCGCAAAAGCTCGAGCGCCCGCGCCCAGGCTTGCTTGCGGCTGACCTTTCGATGCACTCTGATCGCCTCGACGATCTGACTGCCAACCGTATAGATCGGGTTGAGCGAGCTCATCGGCTCCTGGAAGATCATCGAGATGCGATTGCCGCGCAACTTGCGCCGGGCGCTCTCGGGGAATTTCAGTATGTCCTGCCCGCAATAGTGGATGGTGGATTTCGGCGACACGGTGGCCCGCTTCGACAAGAGCCCCATGACAGCACGCGCCGTCACCGACTTGCCGGAACCGGACTCACCTACGATGGCGATCGTCTCGCCGCGATAAAGCTGGAACGAGACATCCTTCACAGCGTCGACGACGCCGTGCTCGACCTTGAAGGCGACCTCGATGTTGCGGGCATCGATGATGGGTTGGTCGTGGCGGCCGGCATGGTCGAGCCGGACGGCTGGTGCGAAGGTGGCTGCGAGCGCTACGGTCATCCCGGCCACCTCAATAGGGATCGACGGCATCGCGCAGGCCGTCGCCCAGCGCGTTGAAGGCAAAGACGGTGATCAGCACGAAGCCGACCGGCGACAGGATCCACGGATAGGTGCCGATGACCGAATAGGTAGCCGTGTCCTGCAGCATCAGCCCCCATGAGATCAGCGGCGGTTTCACGGCGAAGCCGAGGAAGCCGAGAAAGGCTTCGAGCAGCACCACCGTCGGGATGGCGATCGTCACGGCGACGATGACGTGGCTCATCACATTGGGAAAAATGTGCTGCATGATGATACGCATGTCGGTGGCGCCAACCGCCATGGCAGCGCGCACATAGTCGATCCGCGCCAGCGCCAGCGTCTTGCCGCGCACCTCGCGCGACATCTGCGCCCAGCCCAGCGCCGACATGACGATGATGACGAAGGCGAGGAAAACGTTGGTCGGCGCGGTCACCGGGATCAGCGTCGTCAGCGCAAGATAGAGCGGCAATTGCGGGAAGGCGAGCACCAACTCGACGAAGCGCTGCATCCAGACGTCGAAGCGGCCGCCGAAATAGCCCGAGACCATGCCGACCGTGGTGCCGATGACGGTGATGATGAACACCACCGTCAGCGCGATCATCAGCGAGACGCGCGAGCCCTGGATGGCGCGCGACAACACATCCCGGCCGAATTTGTCGGTGCCGAGAAAATGCACCGGCTGGCCGTCGGCCGAAGCAAAGAAATGCCGGTTGGCGGGGATCAGTCCAAGCAGCCGGTAGTCGGCGCCCTTGACGAAGAAGCCGAGCAGGCGCGGATGCTCGTAATCCGGCCCGACGACCGGCTGGAAGGTGACCGGGTCGAGGTCAGCAGAATCCGCCAGCGCATAGACCCGCGGCTGGAGCACGAAATTCCCGTCTCTGTCGTGAAAACTCATCACTTGCGGCGGGGCGAAAGCGACATCGGTCACCTTGGGGTCCATCGGCGCGAAGAAATCGGCGAATAGCGCCATCAGCACCAGAAGCACGACCAGGATCAGCCCGGCCATGCCGGTCCAGGAGCGCCTCAGCCGGCGCCAGACCAGCGCCATATAGCTCTCATTGCCGCGTGGGGTCGCAATCGCGGTTGCTTCAGCCGGGGGCGGCGGCGGGGATGGGTCACGCGCCAGCATCTAGCTCTCCCTGAACTGGCGTACGCGCGGATCGAGCAGCGCGAGCAGCATGTCGGCGATGATGTTGCCGACGATCAGCGTTGCCGACAGCACCATCATGAAGGTCGCCGTGACATAAACGTCGCCGACCGCCATCGAGCCGACAATGGCCGGCCCGACCGTCGGCAGCGCAAAGATGATCGCCGTCTCGATCTCGCCGGTCAGCATGTAGGGCAGCACCACGCCCTGATACATGATGAGCGGGTGCAGTGCGTTGGGCACGGCATGGCGCATGACGACGGCGCTGCCGGTCAGGCCCTTGGCCTTGGCCGTCTCGACATATTGCGCGTTCAGCGTATCGAGCAGATTGCCGCGCATGACGCGCATATTGTAGGCGAGCCCGCCGAAGGTGGCGATCGCCACCACCGGCCAGACATGCTTGACGAGGTCGGCGAATTTCGCCCACGACCACGGCGCGCCGCCATATTGCGGCGAGAAGAAGCTGCCGATCTCCGACACGTTGAACTGGAAGACCAGGAGATAGACGATGATCAGCGCCATCAGGAAGCGCGGCACCGTCATGCCGAGGAAGGAGATGGCCGACAGCGCCGAGTCGATCCATGTGTATTGCCTGGTCGCCGCCCAGATGCCGAAGGTGATGCCGAGCACCGACGCCAGCAGATGGCAGACCAGTGCCAGCAGCAGCGTGCGCGGCAGCCGCTCGCCGACCACGGCGGCGACCGGCTTGTTGTAATAGAGGCTGTAGCCGAAATCGCCGCGGGTGATGATGCCGGCGACCCAGTTCAGGTACTGGACGGGCAGCGGTTTATCGAGGCCGTGCTCGACCCGATAGGCTTGCGCCTGCGCGTCGGCTTCGGCAAAAGACGCCCCGCCCTGGTTGATGAGCTGCGAGCGGATATAGTCGGCATAGTCGCCCGGCGGCGCCTGGATGATGGCAAAGGTGACCAGGCTCAGGATGACCATGACCGGGACCGCCGATGCTATGCGCATGGCCAGGAATCGCAGCATCGGACCGTTTCTCCTCCTTGGATCTAATCTGTTGCCGCTGACCTTACTCCGTCCCCGGGGCGGCCCGCGCCGCGCGGGGGGGCGCCCGGGGGGGTAGACTCGTGGGGGGGCGCCGGTGCGCCGGGGGGGGGGGGGGGGGGGGGGGGGGGGGGGGGGTG
>NZ_JAMYRV010000063.1:0-29725 GCF_040321555.1 Mesorhizobium sp. M0317
CTCTCTCGCAAGGGCCGATAAGCGATACCGTTGCCCACAACATGGCACGCAATGGTCTGCTGCAAGCAGCGCGTTGCAATGCCGACTTGCGCCTGCAGGTGCAATCGGCCATTCTTACCGTCGGTGCGTACCTTGTCGTCAGGCAGGAGGCTACGGCCGGGGTCATGATTGTCAGTTCGATAATGATGGGGCGTGCACTGGCTCCGGTCGATCTGGCCATTTCAAGCTGGAAACCCTTCCTCATTGCGCGCCAGAGTTGGGCGCGGCTTGAGGACCTCTTGGAAAAGGTTCCTGAAACCGCTCCTGTTGTGCCTATGCCTGCACCTGAACGCGAACTGCGCTTGGAAAGCGTGACAATCGTTCCGCCCGGCGAAAGCAAGCTGACCGTGACCGGCCTTGCGTTTGTCATTCAGGCGGGAAGCGCACTCGGGGTCATCGGTCCATCGGGCTCGGGCAAGTCGACACTCTCGCGCGCCATCGTCGGCGCATGGACGCCGGTCGCCGGGAAGGTTCGCATTGACAGCGCAAGCCTCGATCAATGGGACCGGGAAGCACTAGGCCGTCATATCGGCTATCTGCCACAAGGTGTTGAGCTGTTCGACGGCACCATTGCCGAAAACATTGCTCGTTTTGAAGATGATCCTGACCCTGAGGCTATTGTCGCCGCGGCGAAAGCAGCGGGCACGCACGAACTGATCCTCCGATTTGAGCACGGATACGAAACTCCGGTCGGTGAGGTCGGATCGGCACTTTCCGCCGGGCAGCGCCAGCTTATCGGTCTTGCCCGTGCCCTTTATCGAGACCCTTTCCTTGTTGTGCTGGATGAACCCAATACCCATCTCGATGCGGAAGGCGAAGCTGCAGTCGCTAAGGCGATCGCCTCCGTGCGCGAGCGCAAGGGCATTGCGGTTGTCGTCTGCCATCAGCCGAGCGTCATCCGCGCCGTCGATTTGGTGTTGGTGATGGAAGGTGGACGGCAGCGAGCATTCGGTGCGCGTTCCAAAGTCCTGAAGGCCATCGAGTCTACACAGGATCACGTGGCAGAGCGCGCTGACATGGAGGATACCGGTGTCCGGCATTGATCAGAACAATGACGTTTCAAGCTCCATTCGCCGGCACCTGGTGGCGGGCCTTCTGGCGAGCGTGATCTTTGTGGGAGGAGCCGGAGCCTGGGCGACCTTCACGAATCTCTCCGGTGCGGTTGTAGCGTCCGGACACTTTGTCGTCGTTTCCTATGTCAAGAAGGTGCAGCACCCGACTGGCGGGGTGGTCGGAGAAATCCTGGTGCGCGAAGGGGATAAAGTAAAAGCCGGCGACATCCTCATGCGGCTCGATGCCACCCAGACGCGCGCCAATCTCGCCATAGTCACCAAGCGGCTCGATGAGCTGGCCGCCTACCTGGCACGACTCGATGCTGAGCGTGACGATCTCGCGGAAATCGCCTTCCCGGACTGGCTACTCGCCCGAAGAGATGTTCCGGACGTAGCTTCGGCAATAGATAGCGAGACGCTGCTGTTCGAATTCCGCAGGCAATCCCGCAACGGGAAGCAGGCGCAATTGGCGGAACGCATTACTCAATATCACCACGAGATCGAAGGACTCAAGGCGCAGGAAATTGCCTATGAAAAAATGATCGAGGTTCTCCAAAAGGAAATTGCTGTTCTAAGTGGGCTGCGCAAGCAAGGCATTGTCTCGGACCAACGGTTGAACAGCCTGAAGATCCAGGTTGCCACTTTCGGCGGCGAACGCGGTGAGAAGATCGCAGATCAGGCACAGACGGCAGCCCGCATAGCCGAAACGCGCCTGCAGATCCCGCAGATCGATCAGGATTTCAAGTCGGAAGTCGGCCAGGAGCTCAGAGAGGTTCAGGCGCAGATCGGGGAGTATGTTGAGCGCAAGGTGGCGGTTGAACAGGAACTGCGGCGGATCGATATCGTCGCGCCGCAGTCAGGCGCCATTCAACAACTCGCAGTTCATACGGTCGGCGGAGTGATTACGCCCGCCGATCCGATCATGCTAATCGTGCCGGAAGGCGACGATCTTGCGCTTGAAGTACGAATCACCCCGAAGGACATCGACCAAATCCAGCTTGGTCACAAGGCCGTGCTGCGGATGTCAGCCTTCAATCTGAGAACCACGCCGATATTGAACGGATATGTCAGCCGGATCGCAGCCGATCTGGCGACGGATGAAAAAAACGGCATTTCGTACTACCTGGTGCGCCTGTCGGTTCCGCAGGCGGAACTGACGAAGCTCAAGGGGCTGACACTCGTGCCCGGTATGCCGGCCGAAGCGATGGTCGAGACGGGCGAGCGTACGGCGCTTTCCTATTTCGTGAAGCCGCTGTCGGACCAAATCAGTCGGACATTCCGGGAGGAATGAAATAACCCACAGAATATATCGTTGTATTTCTGTTGGTTTCTTTGAGCGTGGTGAGACCTGAAGGCACACATATTTTCTCACTTGCCTCTGGGCACAACTTCTTTCTGCAGTGAATTCAACATCTTAACGTACCCTCAAATGCAGAAATGTCAGCGTTTCATGTTGCAACTGAGTCAACGGTTTTTACTGGTGCGCGGCTGGTGAAACGCGACATGAAAAACCCGCCACCAGCGGCAGCGGGCTGTTCGTTTCTCTTCTGCGGAATGAAAGTCAGTCAGTGCCGCGTGGCTGACATCGCCTCGAACATATCCCAAGCCCCATCTCGGTTTCGGTGCTTACCGGGAATGCGGACCCAGCACTGCTTCGCAAAGATCCGAGCTTCTAGATCGTCGTCAGGATGCGTATCGGTCATAAGCGCCGTCCAGTCCCACTTCCGGGTTTCGCGGCGCATAACGTCGACCACAAACCAGCCGGAAGGCGGTCGATCACCTTCGGTCGTTCGCATGGCAGTTTCCTTCTGAACGAAAGATCATGCCGTTCACTCAGCGGCCTGAAGTCAACGCCGACGGTCTGCAAGACGAGCAGCGCACGCGTGGCTTGCGAGGGCACCGTTTCCCATGTCGGGCTACAACTCTCGGTCATCGTAGCGGGAAATGGTAATGCGCCGCAAGAGTGTTGCAGGGCACGAGGGCTGTTAGGCGGTAGGGTTGCGCTCGCCAGGGTAGATGTCGCGCATAAGCAGCAGACGTTCGAAGAACAGCCATCTCACTGTAGGCTTGCAGCAGTTCCTCCTGGGAGGGCAGAGGCGCCGGTTGCGGCGAGACATGCGCCCCGGCAGCGCCTCTTATGGCCGGAATAGAGGCGATGGCACCGAGCAGGGCGCCGCGGGAAAATCTTCCAAGGGAAAGCAGCGGCCATAGCTTCGCCGGCGTTAGGCATTTGGGTCTGCATTTGCGATAACGTTGCACTAATGGTATAAGGCTGCACGTATCGTACAATCGGCACTTTTAATGTAAGGTTTAATTAAAATGACAATTTCACCATCTCAATGCCGGGCAGCCCGGGCGCTTGTTGGATGGTCGCAGGATCAGCTGGCAGCGGCCTCCCAGGTGGCCAAGACGACCATTGCCAATTTCGAAGCTGGCAAGCGGACGCCATACGACCGCACGCTGGTCGACCTGCAGGCCGCTCTGGAGGCTGCCGGGGTTGAGCTCATTCCGCAGAATGGAGGAGGCGCCGGCGTGAGGCTCGCAAAGCCGTAGCCGGGCCGGCGCTTGCGTTCGCGCTAAACCGGCGCGAAGCTGCCTTTTGGGGAACGGGAGGGCATACGTATGGCAATCAGATATCGGGCGACGACAACGATCCGGCTCAACACGGATGGCATATGGGGTGCTTGGATGTTGATCGTGTCTCCGCTGGTGCAGGCGATTATCTGGTACTACTATTTTGCGAAGCCGGACTATGGATGGCTCGGCCTTATTGCCCTCACCAGCGTGACAGTGCCCTGCGGCTTCGTGCTGCTACTGATCGGCCGCGACTATGACAGTATCGTCGACGAGACGAACTGACGCCTCGGTCCTCTGCGATCCTGATGATGCGACCGACAGATACATTGCCGCCAGCTGGACGGCGGAAGTGACCCCTTGCACGGTCTATGAAAGTGGATAACTCTTCCGGCATGTCGGTACGCCAGAACATTCAAGACGCAGAATTCTTCGGGGTAGGCTCCTACAGCGTCGGAGAGGCCGCGCGCCTGATAGGGACGTCTGCGCTCAATATTTCGAGGTGGATGAAGGGCTACACCTTCCGCCGCGAAGAAGTTGAGCATCGAATCGCGCCGCTATGGTCATCGCAGTGGCCGATCATCAACAATCATCTCGAGATCGGATTCCGTGACCTGATCGAGCTCCGCTTTGTCAAAGCATTCACAGGGGCCGGCGTCGGCCTTTTGGCGGTTAGAAATTGCATCGAGTACGCACGTGAGTGCGTCAATGACGAGCGCCCGTTCTCAACCAGGCGCTTCCAGACTGACGGCAGAACGATCTTCCTCGAAGGAATAGAGCGTTCCGGTGAAACCAAGCTACTCGACCTGAAGAGGCGGCAGTATGTTTTCCGCCAGGTCATAGAGCGGACGTTCAAAGATCTGGATATCGAGAATGACGCGGTGGCGCGCTGGCGGCCCTTCAATGGCAAGCAGTCCATCGTGATCGACCCCCATCGTTCGTTCGGTCAGCCGATCGCCTCCAAATATGGCGTCCCGACCGTGGCGCTTGCGCAAGCGGTAGAAGCCGAAGGATCCGTGGAAAAGGTGGCGCGCCTTTTCGATGTCTCAGCTACCGCTGTTAGAGACGCCATGAAATTCGAAGAGAGCCTTCAGAGCGCCGCGTGAAAGCCCTGGTCGACGAAAACCTGTCGCCCGCTCTCGCCCGTTCGCTAAATGCCCTGTTCGCCGGGGAGCATGAGATCGTCCATATCAGAGAGAAGTTCGGCCCCGGCGTGAAAGATGTGGCCTGGATCGGCCAGCTGAGCACGGAGGGGCGTTGGATCGTCATTTCTGGCGATCGACGCATTACCCGGAACAAGGTCGAATATGCTGCATTTCGAAGCTCTCGGCTCGTCGGGTTTTTTCTTTCGAAGGGCCTCTACAAGGCTCCGGTCGTCAAGCAGATGGAGCGGCTACTCGCCCTTTGGAGCACGATCGAAAAGCAATCGGAAATTGTCGCGGGCGGCGCGATGTTCGAACTTCCAATAAAGAGCACGCGCATCGAGCAACTGAAGGTGTAGTCTAAAGGCATTCGCTACACTTTCGCTTTCCGCCAGCCCGCCCACCACGCTTCCCATTGTGAGCAGAACCAGCGCTCTCCTCGAGCTGGGTTGACGCGCGTAGCAGAGTAATATTCCTGCCCCGGCATATGGTAGATATGCTCGCCGCGCTCGTTAATGTTGCCCTTGATACCGCAGCCCGCCTCGCGGACAGCCGCGTTGCTGGCCGACGAATCGCCGCCATGGTGAACGCGCGGCAGCTCGTGCCGATCGTCGCCGACTGCAAGATAGCCCGCGGAAGTCGCCCCGAGCATCACCAGAACGGCGACGAGACGATAGCGGAAAAGCGAGCGTACCACACTAGCCATTCAAGCCATGCTAGTCATGGGTCTCACTGCTCTGGGTACAGTTATTGCTGATGTCGGACACCTCTCGCGATAGCGAGCTCGTCCAGACTGCCCAAGTCAAGTTTGATCTGTCAGTCTTCAGCCTCGACTGTGTAAAGCGCGCCGCGTATCGGGTAACCGGCAACGCTGCGGTTGAGATCACGATCGAGGGCGGCTTCGCAGTATGCACGATCAACTTCAGCAAGGCGGCCGCGCGAACTTCGGCCGACGCAGCGGTAGAAAGACTGCGGCTAGAGGTCTTGGATCAGGACCTGCGTAGCAGCATCGCCGCCGAAACCGCCACTGTTAGAAAAGCGATACTGGCGCTTGCGTTTTCCAGATCGGGCCTACAGTCCGATGACTAAGTTTGCTCCGGCAACTGAGTTCCAACGACCGTTGGACGACACATATCAGCTCGCGTACTTCCGTTTTTCCCAGTTGGACGACGAGCGGTATGTGCTGACCAACCAAGCGGGCGAATATCTGGTATTGCCGCGCGCCGTGCTGGCTTCATTTATCAGGCACGAGCTTCCCAGCACACACCCCGCCTACGAATCCAAAGCGGCCCGCGCCCACCATCGATGCTCAATTGCCTAGCCGGTTGCCATTGCCCGCTAACGAGCGCACACTGTTGCGGTCGCCTCGAAAAACCAAAAACAAACAGGCACGAGGCGCTTGGGAGCGATCATCAGGCTTTCGCCCGACCAGGGAGAAGGCCATGCCGACACCGGCAGAGATCCGGCTCATTTTTTTGACGGGGCAACTCGCTCACAACCAGAGCATCGTTTCCAAGCAAGATATAGTCGTCGGTTTGCTGAATCACGAAGGCAGTCCAACGACCGACGCCATTAGCCTTTTGGCGAGCATGCACCACACCCTGCAAGGGACCCGCCAGATCTTACACGAGGCGGAAGCGGCATATCGAGTCAGAAATGCGGAGTAGTGAAAAAGCCCAACGCGCGTACACAGCCGCAGAGTTCGCCGAGAAACACGGTTTGACAGTGAAGGCAGCCGGAATCATCTTGTCCGTGAACGGCTCCTCACGTGTCGCTTGCGATGCAGCAGCACGTGCATTCAAAGAAGCGGTAGCGCACCGACAACACAGCAATGAGAGTATAACGATAAAAGCCCGCTGACATCTGGGGACGCCGTGCTTGTGCAGGGATGGCCCGCGCTTGCTTCCGAGCGCGGGCCGACCACGATGAGTGAGGGGCCATCTTGGTCACCGGCACGGGACCGCTGAAGAAAGAGCCGGGTGCGACCGAACAGCCTCAGAGCGAGGATGTTCCCGACTGCCGCAAAAAAGCCCGCCAGCGTGAGCCGGCGGCAATGGCCTGGAGTATGCTGGAACGAGCCAGCATAGGTCAACGAGCGGCGGAAGGTTCGGTTGCAACTCGCTCGTTGCTCCCGAGTTGTTGCCTGGGAGCCCCGACACAGAAAACTTCGCCGCCATGAAAGGACTGGCGCCCAGCGCGCAAGCTACGTATCCGGCCTCGTGACCGTTGCAATCGAATTCCACCAGTAGTCCGGCGACGCCGGCGAAGCGCAACCATTGAAGTTCATCTCGTGGGCGGCGAACTGCGGATCGGTATCGACGATCGTCTCGGCTGCCAGGTCTTGCGCCTCGATAGAGGGCAAGGTCACGAAACCGAAAACAGAAGGCGCGGCGATCCCAATCCGTTGCTTTTCCTCATTCTTCATTGCGAAGATCGACGCTTCCAGTCGATCAAAGACGTCAGAGCAAGTTGTACGTTTCGCAGGAGTTCCAAGGCTTCCTGCAAGGGAACGATGCGGTTGGCTGATCTCTTGAAGAGTGTGATGCGAGCGTGGTCTCGAGCTGCTTCACATGTTGACTGACGGCTGGCTTGCTTGTCCCGAGCGCAGCCGCCGCTCGCCTCGTCGAACCTTCCCACAACACTTCTCGGAAAACCTTCGGTTGACGGAGCTTCAGAGCGACCCCACGATGGACTCGATTGAGTGAACCTGATGGTGGTGAGCATCGCAGAGGATCGGCGACCGGGCTGTCATAATCCCAGCCCGCATCCGGTCCCGCGGGCGGGTTCGATCCCTGATGCATGATGCGGACCCCGCGGACGGGGACAGTCGGTCCCGCGTCCCGTCATGCGGCCGGCGCTATGCTGACATGGGGTAATTGCGGGCGATGCTAGATTCTTCGCCGTCAGTGATTCTCATGGAGGCCAACATGGACCAATTTGTTGGGTTAGACGTCTCGCAGGAGATGACCCACCTGTGCGTTATCGGCAATGACGGTAAGCTTGTCTGGCAAGGAAAGTGCCTATCGACGCCAGAAGACATAGCCGGAAACATCAGATCCAAAGCACCAGATGTTGTACGCATAGGGCTCGAAAGCGGTCCCTTGTCGACCTGGCACTGGCACGCCTTGAAGGCTATGGGGCTGCCGGTGCTGTGCCTTGATTCCCGCCATGCGCAGGCGACCATGAGTGGCCAGGTAAACAAGACCGACAAGAATGATGCCTATGGATTGGCTCAGATCGTCAAGGCGGGCTGGTATAGGGAGGTCGGGGTAAAGAGTCTCGACAGCCACGCCGTCCGCTCGATGCTTGGAGCACGAGCTCAACTCGTCGGAATGCGGGTAGAGGTCACCAACCAGATCAGGGGCATTCTCAAAACTTTTGGCGTCATTCTGTCAAGACGAACGGGCGAGCCGTTCGAACGGCTCGTGGATGAGGCGTGCGACAATAGCGACCCAATGCTCAATCAAACCGTCCGGTCGATGCTGTGCGTCCATTCCTGCCTGAAGGAGCAGATTCGGCAGCTTGACCGCCAACTGATGAGCCGTGCTCGAGGGAGTGCTGTGTGCCGGCAGCTTATGGCCATTCCTGGCGTGGGCGTCCTCACGGCCCTCGCGTTCGTGACAGCGGTGGATGATCCGTCCAAGTTTGCGAAATCCAGAAGCGTTGGCGCGTACTTCGGCCTGACACCGCGATGTTATCAGTCGGGTGAAATCGATCGCAAGAGGGGCATCTCAAAATGCGGAGACAGTCTTGTCCGTACCTATTTATTTGAGGCCGCCGGCACGCTCCTGACGAGGGTCGAGAAGTGGTCGGGGCTCAAAGCCTGGGGCCTCCGGATCGCCAAGCGCAGCGGCTTGAAGAAGGCAAAGATCGCCGTCGCACGAAAGCTAGCAGTAGTCATGCACCGCATGTGGGTGGATGGCGTATCCTTCCGATGGTCGGCCGCAGAAGCGGGGGCCGTCGCATGAAGATAGAGGTGAACCCGAAGAAATCCGTCGCTCGACGGTAATCTTGTCCCTTGCCGGGACGAGCAGCGGCAAACCCGCCAGGAGCTATGCAGCCCTTCCACCGAAGCGGACTGCGTTGCTGACATTGGGAGCCGCAGCGTCCGATGCCATGCTGTGGCGAGCACTGTTCGACCACGAAGAGAACGCTGAAACCGGCAGGAGGCAGGTCATTAGTCCAAGGCCGCGTGGTTGAGGAGGGGAAAGAGAGCAACCGATCATTCGAACTGGAATCCTACGCCGTAGCCTTCGCGGAAGGCCAGCGTATTCGCCGGCATCTCGATAAGGTCGTGCGGTTGTAGACCGCTCCCGCAAGGCGCATAGTCGCGCCATGAAGATGCCAGTGAAGGCCGATCTCGCAAACGACAACGGCAAGCCAGAAGATCACCAAGCAGCCGCGACCACTGCGCTGCACAAGGCAGTGGCAGGTCTGGACGCGTCGGCTGAATTGCTGGCCGCGATCCTCGCGGCGCCGAACCCAGCCAAGCCGACAATTTCAAACTGAGACACCACCCGCTACCGGACATCGGATCGGTTAGAAAACGGTTGACCCCAGGCCCGCAATTAGAGAACATTGGGAGCCGCAGCGTCCGATGCCATGCTGTGGCGAGCACTGTTCGACCACGAAGAGAACGCTGAAACCGGCAGGAGGCAGGTCATTAGTCCAAGGCCGCGTGGTTGAGGAGGGGAAAGAGAGCAACCGATCATTCGAACTGGAATCCTACGCCGTAGCCTTCGCGGAAGGCCAGCGTATTCGCCGGCATCTCGATAAGGTCGTGCGGTTGTAGACCGCTCCCGCAAGGCGCATAGTCGCGCCATGAAGATGCCAGTGAAGGCCGATCTCGCAAACGACAACGGCAAGCCAGAAGATCACCAAGCAGCCGCGACCACTGCGCTGCACAAGGCAGTGGCAGGTCTGGACGCGTCGGCTGAATTGCTGGCCGCGATCCTCGCGGCGCCGAACCCAGCCCATGGACCAACGGCCAGGTCGAACGCATGAACCGCACGATCAAGGATGCGACCGTCAAACGCTTCTACTACGAGAGCCATGACCAACTGCGCCAGCATCTCGCCGATTTCGTCTTAGCCTATAATTTCGGCCGTCGACTGAAGACCCTCAAGGGCCTCACGCCCTTTGAATACATCTGCAAAATCTGGACAAAAGAGCCCGAACGATTCAGGCTCGATCCAACCCATCAAACCTTAAACATTATTAATTGGATCCGCCAAGTCGCTGGCGGCGATAGGATCGCCCCGCGCCACAATGGGCAGTTGCTCGGCCACCCACCTGTCCAGAAACTTAAGGCCGCGAACGCTCATTCGGTTAAGCCAGCATCAAAGTGGACCCCAGCATCGACCAGCGTCCGATATATGCCGTCAACTTCTTCGTCGATCTCTTCGCGTTTGATACCCAAGGCTTTAGCGTCGGCATACAATTTGTGTGTGTACTCACTTATCGAGACGGCGTCGACCTTAGCCGTTTCGGGGAGATTGTTGCCGATCCAGCGATCGAGGAAGTTGACGCCGCGTGTGCTCATGAATGCATAAGCGAATGCCGCCAGCTAAGTTCCTCGTATAGCACTTTCATACAAGTGCGCGGTCCCGCCATCGCAGGGTATCGTCCATCACTGCGTAGAATTTCGGCCGGGGTGGCTATGAGCTCATATCGGGTGGAAGAGATCGAAGACGACGTGTTGCACGCGACCCACCAAGTTGAGCGTTGACGCCGTTCGAAGCCGCCGCAAGGGCGGTTAACCGAGTGGTGACTTTGCGAAATAGCCAAGCCAAATGGCTCAGAGGGACCTTCGTAGACGTCCCGAAGGGACGCAACAAAGGTCCACCTGCGGTCTATGACTATCGAGGGATCGGCCCAGTGCGGCGATCGCGCGAGCAGTACTAAGGCGCGATGATGTAGCCGATCATGTCATCGTTGGGGTCTTCATCGGTTAGCTGTTGGAAGAGCCGCTTCGCATGATCGGGCCATCGACCCTCTGCGATCCCTTGTTCGCTTGCCGACTGCCGAAAGGCCTGGCGCACCATGGCGAAATCGAAGGCCGAAATCTGACCGCATTCACGGTCCTTGCCCATGATGGTAAACCTCCCGAGGATGAGCAAGAGCTGGCGAACTCTCAAACGCCAGCAGCGCATAAATCACCTAGCTCCCTTGCAACCATAGGCCGATGGAGAACTTTTGATGTACGTTTTTTAC
Source organism: Mesorhizobium sp. M0317 (assembly GCF_040321555.1). Lineage (NCBI taxonomy): Bacteria > Pseudomonadati > Pseudomonadota > Alphaproteobacteria > Hyphomicrobiales > Phyllobacteriaceae > Mesorhizobium > Mesorhizobium sp. M0317. Next base: position 11,021 of record NZ_JAMYRV010000063.1, read on the forward strand.
CAAGGTTAGCCGCGCGGTTGTCGGCTTTGTCACCGGCGCTTGTCGGCTGAGCGGATATCACATAGCCGCAGCGGCGCGGGTTCACGTCGGGCCATTTTGAACAGGTTTGAGGGGCGGTAATGCTTAAGGCGCAAAGAGTGCTCGATCCGGGTTCAGATTGGCGATCCATATGCAGTGGCGATCTTTGCCGACAAGCATGGACTCTCGTTTCCAATGGCCCATCGCATAATGCGTGCCATGCCGCGGCGCGCGCGTTTCTGGCGGCGCTTGATTTGCGTGGACGCTGTCAGACGTGAGAATCGGGAGAACTGCCACCGCCGTAACGGCGCTCTGCCTCAACCTCAAAGTTCAGCGAGACCTGCAAGACCACGCCGCCTCCGTCATCGCGGACCTTGATCGTCAACCTGTGGTGATCGCCATCTGGCAGGCTCTCCTTGATCATTTCAACGAGAGTGCGAACGGCTTCCTCCTTGACTTGATCGAAGGCCGAACAATGGGTGCCCTGGTCGTCATGGTAGACTAAGCCATTGTCATCGAGGTCGAAATAATAGAGGGCCATTTGCCCAAACCTGGGTCAACGTCGGTTCCCGTCAAGGGACAATCTGCGGCTGGATCTCGATTTCGCCGACGAGCCGCCTGTATTCCGCTTCCGGTTCCCCATAGCTACCGTTTGCGAGATCGATCAGACCTTTTCGGTCGCGAATGACCACTTCACCACGCCGGGATTGTATGAGCCCGCGCCCCTCAATCATCTGCAGTGCGACCGTGACTCCAGGGCGCCTCACACCGAGCATCACGGACAGGTATTCATGGGTGATGAAAAGTCTATTGCCAACAACACGGTCGTCACACATCAGAAGCCATCGAGCCAAACGATCCTCGATTTTGCATCGCGCATTGATCAGAGCGGTGTAGGTGGATTGTATATGAAAAGCGTGGACGTAGCGCATCAGAAACGGCCGAAGTGTGTTGCTCGCCTTTAAAGCCGCTTTGAACTGCGAGGCGTCGATCACCAACACCTCGCCGGTCATCTGAATAAAGCAATCATGCGTGGCCTGGTCGTCGCCCATCACAAGAGCCGAGCCGGTCATGCCTTCGAACCCGATGATGCCGACTTCTGCGTCGGCTCCCCTGTTCTTCCTGGCCACCACGGAGGCAAGGCCGCTGCAAGGGAAATAAACATATTCGATTTTTTGCCCGGCGTTTTCGAGCGGCGTGCGTAGATCGAGGAAGGTGTTGCGCAGATGCGGCTTGAGGTGATCCAGATCGGCAGGATCGAAGCGCCGCAGAAGCGCATTTTTGTTTGTATCAAGATGCAGGTCCATAGCGCTCGCTCCTCTCGGGCGAGAGCACGCGTCCCTCAGTCGTCGGCGCCCAAGGCAATTTGCAGACGATTCAGCTGGAATAGCGTCGGCAGCAGAGCCTGTCCGCCTTGGTACAAAACCGACAATTACGTGCTCACTTACGTCTTCTTAAGCAGGCGAGCTTCCCGCAATATCGAGGAACGATCGAAGCCGACCAACGAAATTATCTCGGTGATCTGCTGCTCCGTGGCCCCGGCTTCCAGCGCAAGCGCGCTGACGATCTCGGGTTTAAGGCCGGGGCGACGTTCTTCTGTCATCGCGTTTGCTCTCGCTTCAGGGCAAGAGTGCGATGGTCGCTCCCAAGCGTCAGCGCCCATTACTGTTCAGCTGACGACCTGGCCCTTGTACACTTTCGGACGGACAGTAGCGAGTCAAATACTAAGTAGGGCATTATTTCCATCCTCACGGAAATCCTGCAGCGAAGCATGCCGGGAGGTCTTCCTTGCCGCCAGGATGCCCCCTCAAGCTGGCTTAAAAAGCGAGAACTGCTCCGGAATCCGCATGGCGGCAACAAAACTGCGTGTTTCGCGTTGTGGGTGATCGGAACGGAGCTGAATCATCATGCCAGACGACAAGAGTAAAACAGATAATCGGGATCGCAGCCGGGTGTCTGGTGACGAAGAGTATGAGGTCGGCTATCTCGCCAGCAAATTCGGTCTCAGCATCCCCGATGTGCGCCAGCTCATCGTGAAGCATGGCAATGACCGCGATACGCTGGAGCGTGAGGCTAAGGCTCTTGGAAACAGGTAGCAGAACGAACATGCCAGGATATCAGATCGAAGAATGAAGAGGACTGTGTCTCATCTCACGCCACGAACGCGGATGATCCGCTATCGGACGTTGAGAAGTCACAGTGTCGCCTAGAAGCGGCGCCCTTCAACCTCATGTTCAGCGGCTTCCAGGTTTGCAAGGTCGGTGCCTTCGGTTTCCAAATGGGTGGCGTCCGGGTATGGGTAGGGGTTCCGTTTCGATTAAATTCCCGAGTTGCCGCAACTGCGGCCAAGACAAACTGGTCCCGGTTTTTACCTCAGCTGCGCCGTGGCCCTTCCCTCGATGATCTCTCGTTTTGGGAGAAAGCGAACCTACCGCAATGGCATCGTTCATCGAATAGCGGACCGCTTATAACGCGGCTAAGCGACACCTGCCTTGCGATAGTGGCCGACCGCAATCCACCAGGATTGCCGCACCAACTTGAAGTCTGAGCACGTGGCCAAGCTATCTGCGGTGGCGCGCTTACCGGCGATGAGATAGAAATCAGGCAAACGCCCCTACCCGCGAAATAGGATTTCAGTCCAATATGTCGCTCGTTAAGACGTCAAGGATCGCGAAACGCACTGGGCCAGACAAGGGTTTGCATCCCGAAAAAGCAGATTTGCCGGCCAGATCACGCCAAAGCATCAAATCAGACCTACCTCACGGACAAATAGCCGAACGGTTTGCCGCCGCCACTGAGGAACTGGCCAGCGGCATCACCGAGGCATCGGCCGCCGCTGAAGAATTACGGCGATCGATGGAACAGATCGCCGCGGGTGCGGAGGAAGCATCAGGCGCGGCTGAAGAACAACTGCGCACAATCAGCGACTCCACGCAAACGCTGGCCGTGGGACGACGCTTAGCCGAGGATTCGCAAAGGCGATCGGAATCGGTGCAGGGCTTGCTTGCCGATGTGACGAATCAGGTGATGAATGCGGTCAGTGCGATTGGACAAAATGCCGCTCGCCAGGAAAGCTCGGCACAATTGATTGCCGTTATCGAAAAACGCGCTGAAGAAGTCGGAGCTATAGGCCGCACGGTCAGCCGCATCTCGGACCAGACGAATCTGTTTGCCCTAAACGCCGCCATCGAAGCCGCTCGCGCCGGCGATCATGGCCGCGGATTTGCCGTAGTCGCTGAAGAAGTAAGGTCGCTGGCGCAGATATCCGACACCAGCGCACGTGAAGTTCAGGCGCTGTCCACCAGCATCCAAAAAGATGTCAGCGCGGTTGCAGCCGGAGTCGCTGCAGCCGCTCACGCTGCGGCATCCGAAGCAAAGGCCTCAAACGTCGTGCTGCGAAACCTTCGCGCCATGCGGGAAACCGCGGGCGAGATCGCGCTCGGCAGCCGCGCCATCTCGCTGGCTTCGGTTGAAGCCGAAAAAGCTGCGACCGAGGCGCAAAAAGGTGCCGAGCAAGTTGCCAGTGCCGCGGAGCAGCAGTCGGCTGCAGCTGCGGAATCGCAGGCAGCGATCCAACAGCAGACGCAGGCGCTTGTTGAAGGCCAAACGGCAGCGCACGCGCTGGCACGCTTGGCTAATCTATTGCGCGGCGGAGACGCGGGAAAAGCCGCCGAGCAGGCGTCCTCGGCAGCCGAACAGCTGTCGGCGAATATTCAGGAGCTCTCGGGGGCCGCCGGTCAGATTCTGGCTGCGGTCGAGCAGATCAACCGTGGCGCCCAGCAGCAGGCGGCGGCCACCCACGAAAGTTCGGCCTCACTGAGCCAGATCGAGCAAAGTGCTGCCCTTGCAAAAGAAAATGCAGTTGCAGCCGAGGAGCGTGTTGCAGCGATGGAACAGTCGCTGAGGGAAACTTACGCGGCGGTCGAAAACCTTATTAACGGATTGACGGGTTCCCTCCAGGACACGACAGCGAGCGTATCTGCGTTGCTTAGTTTGGAGGTAACTGGCCGCAAGATCGAGAAGATCGTCGATGCGATCACATTAGTCGCGGTTCAGACCAGCATGCTTGCCGTCAGTGGAGCGGTCGAAGCAGCCAGGGCGGGCGACTATGGCAGCGGCTTCTCCTTGGTGTCCAAAGACATTCGCGGGCTGGCGCGCGAAGCATCGCAATCCTTGGATAAAGTGAAGGATACGGTTCGCGGAATTATCGAGCAGATATCTTCGCTGCGTGGCGATCTCGAGCGGATCTGCGGCCTGTCGGAAGTCGAGATTCAGAATAGTCGCGCCACCTTAGCGGTATTTGAGAAGACCAAAGAAGAGCTGACGCAGCTCGTCGAGGCGAGCAAAGCGATCAATTCTGGCGCTACCGACATACTCGCTGCGGCGAGCCAGGCTTCAGCTGGCGCGAAGCAGATTGCAACAGCCGCAGAGGAAGCCGGCGCAGCGTCTAGAGAGGCATCGACCGCTTCCCAAGAGCAAGCGCGAGGAGCTGAGGACCTGGCTGCGGCGATTGAGGAGATTGCCTCCCTCGCTGAAGAGCTCAAGTCACAAAATGTCTGAGCAAGGCGCGCCAGCGGCGCTATCCAAACGCTTCCTGGCGGTTCGCTGCTCCGAGCATACTTACGCGGTTCCGGTCGATCGGGTAGCCGAGATCGTCAGGGTACCCGAAATGGCAAAGGTGCCGCAAGCCCCAGCGGCTTTGTGCGGGTTAGCGAACTTGCGTGGGTCAATTGTGCCAATTGCGGACTTGAGCCGGTTGCTGCGACTTGCTTCTGAACCTCTGTCGGATTCGGCGCGAGCCGTGGTCATCGACGCACCCGCGCCGTATGCGCTGCTTGTCAACACGGTCGAAGGGATCGTCAACGTACAGGCAAGCCGCATCGAGCAGCGTCATTCACTCAAGGGCGCCGCGGTGAGCAGCGGCGATGACAGTGTCTTCTCAAATGATGGCGAGGCGGTGCGGATTCTCAACGTTGATACCCTGCTCGAAGGGGCGTTTACCCCCCAAGCCCGGGACCGTGTAACCGGCCGCAGCCGTACGTTGGTTCCTGATATGAGCGCCATAGGCGCTGTAGGTCGAGAAATGCTCGCAACGTTCGTAGTGGATGGGCAGGATTACGCATTTCCATTTGCCGTGGTGCAGGAGGTCTTCAATATCCCCCGAGGCCTGACTTCTCTGCCGGGCGCGGATGCGCAGGTCCCTGGTTTGATATCTTTCCGTGACGGACTGCTGCCAATTTTGTCCCTAAGAGCACTGTTTGGCCTCGCTAACGAGCTTCAGGGAAATGAGAAGGTCATCGTCGCGTATGTCCGCGGCACCGCGGTCGGCGTCGTTGTCGACGCTGTCAAGCAGAGCATCGCCATCGATCCTCTGAGGCTGGAACCCGTGCCGCCGATTATGGCAGCCAGAATTGGCGGCGAGGCCAAGGTCAAGGCAATCTATCGGAGCGAGGCGGATAGCCGGCTGCTTTCGGTCTTGCACCCGGATTTGTTGCTCAGCGAGGAAACCATGCGTGGTCTGGGTCATGTGCAAGCTCCGGCGCGAGACGGCTCCGCATCGACAGAAGGTTCAAAGCGCGACGAGATCAAGCTGCTCGCCTTCCAACTTGGCGCCGGCGAATTCGCCTTGCCCATTGAGGCCGTCGAGGAAGTTGCACTGGTGCCGGAGAGTGTGACGCGGGTTCCAAAGACACCCAAATTTCTTGAAGGGGTCATCAATCTGCGCGGCGAGGTGCTGCCTGTCATCGATCAGCGGAAGCGCTTCGACATGCCTCCGCTTGAGAATGGTGGCCGGACGCGTCTGATTGTGGTCAAATCCGGTTCCCACCGCGCCGGCATCATCGTCGACAGCGTCTCGGAAGTCTTGGGCGTCGATGCATCAGCGCTCGCTCGGGCGCCGGATCTGGCGGGAGAAACTACGCGCCTGATCCAGTCGATCGTCAGCCTGGATGAAGGCGTTCGCATCCTCATGCTGCTTGATCCAACCGAACTGCTCACGCGTGCCGAGCGCACCTTTTTGGACTCTTTTCAAACCAAGCTGCAGACTTGATCAAGGTTCTGATCATCGACGACTCTGCCCTCGTTCGAAAGCTGCTTGCCGGAATGCTGTCGGACGCATCCGAATTCCAAGTTGAAACCGCTCGAAATGGCGCCGAAGGACTGGAGCGCCTGCACGCCTTCCGCCCCAATGTGGTCACGCTCGATGTCCACATGCCGCAGATGAACGGCTTTATGTGCCTTGATCGTATCATGCTGGAAAGGCCGACCCCGGTCGTCATGGTATCGTCGGTGACATCACAGAGCGCCGATGAGACCCTGCAAGCGCTTCGCCTCGGCGCATTCGATTTCGTTGCTAAGCCCTCGGGAACATTGTCCTTACGCGTTGATCAGATGAAAGACGATCTGCTCGACAAGATTCGAACCGCCGCCGTCACCGGCATCAAACCCACGCTGCGATTGCAGGAACGTATACGCCACCGTATAGGGCAGACGCTGCCGACAAGTCCCCATCCCGCCCCAATAGCGTCAAAAGAACCCATTGTAAAAACTGGGGTAAATGGGCTGGTGCTCATCGGCGTTTCGACCGGAGGGCCGCCAGCACTGGAGGCTGTTGTCGGAGCGCTGCCAGCATCGTTCTCCTGGCCAATTTTGGTTGCTCAGCACATGCCAGAATCCTTCACGGGCGCACTGGCCAAACGTTTGAACAGCCTGAGCGCCATCGAGATCGTGGAGGTTACCCGCCCTACGGAAGTCGTGCCTGGTGTCGCTTACATTGCGCGGGGTGGGGCGGACATGATTGTATCGCGCCGAGGAGGCGTCGTCTTTGCCATGAATGTCCCGTCCCAGGTCGACTATCCCTGGCATCCAAGCGCCGACCGGCTTGTTCGAAGTGCCATGGAACAAATACCTCCCAGCGACCTTATCGGTATTCTCATGACCGGAATGGGCAATGACGGCGCCAGTGCTATGAAACTCCTGCACGAGCGAGGCGGAACGACGATCGCCGAAGCGGAAGAAACCGCAGTGGTTTGGGGGATGCCCGGGGAATTGGTCAAGGGCGGTGGTGCAGATTGGATTCTGCCGCTACCCGAGATAGCCCGGCAATTGATGAAGGTTGTGCCTTGCCTCTGATCCGCAAAGAGCTTCCCAACCAAGCCGGGATCCGCGACGCATCGCCCACGGATGCATTTTCTTCGTTGCTGAGTCGGAACAGTGAGGAAAGGCGAGCGGCGGCTCGCGAGTTTATTGTCACCTCTGACAACGCCGCTGTGATCTCCAGCGCGATTCAGAGTGAAGCGGTTGATGGCGTGCTGCAGGCTTTGTTTACAGCCCTTATGCGATCAGCCAATGCGGCAAGCGTCGACGTTGCTCTGCAATACCTACGATCCGACGATGCCCGCTTGCGCACCGGGGCACTAGACGCCTTGCGCGCATTGCAAGATCAGCTCCTGCCGCGGTTGACCGGACTGCTCAGTGACCCGGAGCCCGACGTTCGCATCCTCGCCTGCGAACTCGTTCGCGCGCAGCAGCCTTCAACGGTCATTGATTTGCTGGTTCCCCTCCTGGCTAATGATTGCAATGGCAGCGTTTGCGGTGCCGCGATCGACGTCGTGGCGGAGGTGGCGGCGCTTGACCACGTTGCCTTGTTGCTCCACTGCGCCGCGCGTTTTCCCTCGGATCCCTTTTTGGATTTCGCCGCCAAAACCGCGGCCCTCCGGATCGGGGCGCGGAACGCCCCTCAGTGATCAAGATCACGGACGAAGAGATCCGTCGACTGGGAGACTTCCTCTATCGACGCACCGGCATGGTCTATTCGGTATCCAAGCGCTATTACATAGAGCGCCGGATTGCTGATCGTGCAAACGCAACCGCCTCTCCTTCTTTCGAAAGGTATTTCGCCAAACTTCGTATTGATGCCGAGGGTGAGATCGAGAAGTTCGTCAACGCCTTTACCGTCAATGAGACTTATTTCAACCGGGAAGATCATCAATTTCGGTGTCTCACGAAGGATTTGCTGCGTGAAAGAATCGCAGCCGGCTATGGGAAGGACCAGTTGCGTTTGTGGTCGGTACCTTGCGCGACTGGGGAAGAACCCTATTCGATTGCGATGTGGCTTTTGGACAAGTGGCCGCTGGTCGACGCCTACAGCATCGAGATTTGCGGCTCAGATATCGATACCGAAGCGCTTGCCGCTGCCAAGCGCGGCTTTTATGGCAAGCGCGCACTGATGCGCTTGCCGGCCCAAGTCATCGACCGTTACTTTCACCAAGAAGCCGACGATCGGTGGCGGCTTGTCGACGAGTTGAGAGAGTCGGTGCAATTTTCCAGTGTCAATCTAATAGAATCTAACGAGACCAGGCACCACGGCCAATTCGATGTCATTTTTTGCCGAAACGTCCTCATCTACTTCGACGACGCTTCGCGTCGCATTGCTGCAGACAACCTCTATGAAAGCCTTTTGCCCGGCGGCTACATTTGCCTTGGCCACACGGAGTCGATGAGCCGTATTTCTCCGCTGTTCGAAATCCGTCGGTTCGAAGATGGTATTGTCTATCAGAAACCAGAGGTCGGGCGGTGAGCAAACCTACCCTCCATCGCGTCCTGGTGGTCGATGACGCAGCTCTCGTGCGCCTGTATTATCGAAGCGTGCTGGAGCCAGCGGGCTATGAGGTGTTCGAGGCTTTGAACGGGGTGGAAGCCTTGGAGCAGCTGCTTGGGTTCGAGATCGTCGACCTTCTGATCGTGGACATCAACATGCCGGTCATGGATGGCCTCAGCTTTGTAAGGGTGCTTCGGCAACGCGGCGAACCGTTTGCGTCCACCCCCGTGCTCATCATCAGTACGGAAGCCGGGCTCCATGACCTGCGAGCTGCCCAAATTGCCGGAGCGAACTTCTACGCCGCCAAGCCCGTCGCTGGGCAGGACCTGTTGGAGCTCGTTGCCTTGCTTGCCGGATCAACCCATGACTGAACTTCTTGAGCAGTTCCTGGTGGAGTGCCGCGAGTCTGTGCAGCAGGCTACACTGGATCTTCTGGCGCTCGAAGGTGAATCAGGCGATCACACTAGGCTGGACAGTGCTTTTCGGTCGTTTCACACCCTCAAGGGCGGGGCCGGCATCGTCGATTTTCCAGATATGGCGAGGGGTCTGCACGCGGCTGAGGAACTGCTCGCTTCCGCCCGGACCGGTACGAGGACGTTAAGCACTGCGGATATCGGCAACTGTCTCTGGGCATTGGATCAAGTCACCGGCTGGCTCGATGGCATTGAGGTAAAGGGAATTGTCCCGGAGGATGCAGGGTCGACCGCGGATGAGATGGTCCGCCGCTTGCAAGCGGCACTATGTGAAGAACCTCCGGGGAAGAGCCCGGCCGCTTTATTGGCGACGGGGTGGCTGACATCTCTTTTGAACGCCAACCATGATGTCGCAGCCCGAGCCTCAACCGGGTTGTTGTTCCAGCCCGATCCACAGTGCTTCTTTCGCGGCGAAGATCCCCTTGCGTTGGTTGCCGGCCTGCCTGGCCTGTTAGCTCTTCATGTGGAACAGGTTCATGTCTGGCCTTCGTTGAGGGAAGGTGATCCCTTCGAGTGCAACCTGCTCTTCACAGCGTTGTCCTCTGCCCCGAAGGACGCTTTGCTGCGCCATACCCAAGCGATAAGCTCGGACTCTTCGAGCCTCCTCGAGATCCGCGAGCTTTCTTCTGCCGTCCCCGATCAGCGCGCAGGACTTAGCCGGATGGCGCGGCTGGTGCTCGAAGCGCAGTCCCAACTCCTTTCCCAGGTCGCGACCACAGGTCTGGCCGGCCGCGTAGGCGCCGCGCGGCGCGTGGTGATGAACATCCTGGCTCGCAGCGTCCGGCACAAGGATGCGCTGGAACGCTACGATAGTAGTGTGCCGGACGCGGACGATCCAGAGGGACGACAAGCTCTCGTCCTCCTGATCGACCGGGTTTTGGGAGACGATGCCCAAGTCCTCGAATTCTCCGTGAACCGGGATTCCCGCCTCGCCATCCCGAACTCAAATGCGGCCCGTTCACTGCGGGTGAGCGTCGAACGCATTGATGCCTTAGTGAATTTGGCCGGCGAACTGTCGGTTGCCAAGAATGCCATAACGCATGCCGCAACCCTAGCCCGGAGTGGAACTCCTTCGGCGGATTTGGCGGCCGTGTTGGAGGAACAACAATCCCGACTGGAGAGGTTGGTCGGTGAGTTGCAGCGTTCTGTCTTGAGCATCCGTGTCTTGCCCATGCGACAGGTGTTCCAGAGGTTTCAGCGCTTAGTGCGAGACCTTGCGACCGAAACAGGTAAGTCAGTGGTTCTCGTGACAGAAGGGGAGAACACCGAAGCCGACAAGACCATCGTCGAGGCTCTTGGAGAGCCGATTATGCATGTTGTTCGCAATGCAATCGACCATGGTGTGGAACCGGCGGACGAGCGCATCAGGACGGGGAAGCCACCGCATGCCACGATCTGCCTGCGTGCAGCGAAAGTCGGCGACAGCATTGTCGTTGAGGTGGAAGACGATGGTCGAGGTGTGGATTTCGCGAGAGTTCGAAGGGTTGCCGCAGAACGCGGCCTGACGACCGGGTTCGCCTCGCTTTCCGATGACGATGCGTTGGAATTGCTGTTCAATCCGGGGTTCTCGACAGCCGCAACTGTCAACACGGTCTCCGGCCGTGGTGTTGGGATGGACGCGGTGCGATCGGCGATCGAGGCGCTCGGCGGATCGGTTGGCATTGAGACGAAGCCCGGAAGCGGGACGATCGCAAAATTCACCCTGCCCTACTCCATCCTGATGACGCCCCTCGTCACCGTGGAAGTGGTCAAACAAGCTTTTGGCGTTCCGCTTGAGAAAGTCATCGAAACCCGTCGACTTTCGCGCGGTGATGTCTCGATGGTTGGCGCCGCGCGCGTGTTCGGGCATCGCGGCCATACCATCCCGCTCGTTAGTCTTGCGGCGACGCTTGGCGAAACGCCGTCGGAAACGATCGCCGACGATTTCCAAGTCCTAGTCGTCCTGGTCGGGAACGACATGTGCGGGATAGAGGTCGATGATGTCGGGGAGACAATGGATATACTGATGAGGCCCATCGAGGGGGTGCTCGCGGGTGTAGAAGGCGTTGCAGGCGTCACAATTTTGGGTGATGGCCGCGTCATGCTTGTTCTCGATGTGGAGGCTTTGCTGAAATGACCGTCATTTCCGACCCCAGCGACGGATCGATCCGGCTTGAGGGTGACTGCACTTTAGAAGACAGCGAAACCCTGCTGGCAATGCTGGTTGAGTCAGGCAACACCTTGGTTGACTGGCGGAAGTGCACCAAGATCCATGCTGCCGTTCTGCAAGTCCTGATGGCGGCCCGCGTGAGGGTCATTGGGCCGGCGGGCTCGCCATTTCTCGAAAGCTTTTTTCATCGGGGCTTCACGGCAGTGCATGGCCGCTAGTTCACAATTATTGCCTTTTATGCGATATCCCTAACCCCAGCTGAAATGAAGGTCGTAATGAACGTTTTGATCGTCGACGACAGCAAGCTTGCGAGAATGGCCTTGGTCAAGATTCTCGCCAAGAACTATCCGACATGGGTGCGCAAAGAGGCCGGCAACGCTGATGAGGCGCTTCAACTGGCGAGTGAGTTCGCGGCTGATATCGTGTTGATGGATTACAATATGCCCGGCCGCGATGGGCTTGCCTTGGCGGCGGACTTTCGTGCCCAGGATCCGTCAATGCGATTGGCACTGATTTCCGCTAATCAGCAGCACGAAATCGTCGAAGGTGCAAAGGCGCTGGGCGCTTCCTTCCTGACCAAGCCAGTGAATGGCCCGGACCTGGTTGCGTTTCTCGGCAAACCAGACACTCCCGTTGATCAGGACGATCAATGATAACTCCGGCCGACCTTGTCTTGGAGGAACTGGAGAGGGATGCCCTCACTGAACTGGTGAACATCGCCGTCAGCCGAGCCGCCAAGAATCTCCGCGAGATGGTTGGACGACAGGTGTTCCTGTCGGTCCCAAGAATCAACCTCGTCGGCAGGCAGCAAGCCATCGATATCTTGGACGAACGCGAGATGGACCGTCTGGTTGCCGTTCACCAGGTTTTCGAAGGTGATATCACTGGTCGCGCGCTGCTTATTTTCCCGGAGGAGCGAAGTCTCGAACTTGTGCGTGCTGTAGCCGGTCCGGACCATTCATTGGAAGACATCATCGACCTTGAACAGGAAGCACTCGCAGAGACGGGCAACATCATTCTCAACAGTTGCCTTGCCACCATCGCCAACCTGTTGCGCCGTAGTCTTCGCGTCTCCTTGCCTGAGGTCATTCGAGGCACTGGAACCGACTTCTTCAATCTGGCGCCGCCGCCCCTACCCGGCGAGGTCGTGCTGTTTCTCTACATAAACTTCACCGTCAAGGACAATGACATCACGGGCTACATTGCTATGCTGATGGACATGCCTTCCCTAGCGGTTTTGAAGGGCCTCTTGTGCGAGTTTATTGAGCGGATCGGTGGGACCGATAAATAGTGCCATGTTGAACACTTCTCACGATAATTCGACGCCGATATTAGATGCACTCGATTGCGGTATAATCGTGCTCGGTTATCAAAGGCAAGTGACCGCCTGGAATGCCTGGATCGCCGCAGCCAGCAATATACGGACGACCGAGGCGACCGGAAAATCAATGGAGGAGCTTTTTCCCGGCCGGCCGCTCGGCCCAATCCTCGTCGCGGTAAACGAGGCTTTGGAAGCCGGGGCCTCCAGCCTGCTGACCCCTACACTCCACCCAGCCCTGCTAGGGTTGCGGACGCGAGCGGGCCAGCCGCTGATCCATAGCATTTCCATCCGACCAATCGGGGCGATAGGTGCGTATGAATGCCTTATTCAGATTTCGGATGTGACGGGGGCGATGCGGCGGGAAGCGGTGCTGCGCCAACGGCAGAATGCCCGTTATGATGCGGTCATGGAAAGCGCCGCGGAAGCCATTCTTACCCTGGATGACACCGGGGCAATCCAGGGAGCCAATTCGGCGGCCGAGGTGCTCTTCGAAATCGACAAGGCATCGCTTGCCGGTCAGCCGAGCGCCCGTCTGTTCGTGGAAGGCGACCGGTGGTCGCAATTGCACGACGCCAGTCGCTCAGGGCAGCAAATAGTTCATCGAGAAGTTTCCGTGAAGCGGCGCAACGGGTCGACGCGCCATCTCGAAGCTTCGATTAGCCGTTGGTCAGGTGGCGCCAAGCAATTCACCACCGCCTTTTTGCGCGATGTAACAGATCGCCTGTCCTCACAACTGAAGCTGAAGACCCTGAATGAGACATTGGAGCAACGGGTAGCTGACGCAACCGGTGAGCGCGATATGATCTGGCGCGTCAGCCAGGATCTTTTCGTCGTAACGGATTTCGGCCTCAAGTGCCAAAGTGTGAATCCGGCCTGGACCGAGCATCTCGGCTTGGACGAAAGCGAGGTCGAGGGTAAGGCTTTCGAGGATTTCGTTCATCCTGAAGATGTTGCGGCTGTGACACGGCTCTCACTATCGGATAGCCGGGTTGTGGTTCGCGACCTCGACTTACGCATGCGTGCCAATGATGGCAGGTTCATCTGGTACAGTTGGCAATTTATGCCGCGAAACAACCAATATTACGCCGCCGGGCGCGACATCAACGTCCGCAGGAATTTGGAGGATCAGCTGCGCCAAAGCCAGAAAATGGAGGCGGTGGGGCAACTCACGGGCGGTATCGCGCACGACTTCAACAACATGCTGGGAGTTGTCATCTCAGGACTCAACTTGATCCAGCGGCGCGTCGACCGCGGCGAGTCTGGCGTGCACCAACTGATCGCAGCCGCGACCGAGGGTGCCCACAAAGCTGCCATGCTGACGCAAAGGCTACTGGCTTTTTCCCGGCAGCAGCCGCTTTCCCCTGAATCCCTCGACGTCGGCCGGATGGTGCAGGATATGTCGGAGCTTTTGCGCCGGACGCTGGGCGAGCACGTAACACTTAATACGGTCGTGCAATCCGATGACGGTGCAGTGCTCGCTGATCCCAGTCAACTCGAAAATGTCCTCGTCAATCTGGCGGTCAACGCTCGCGATGCCATGCCGCAGGGCGGAACCCTGACCATCGAAACCTCTGCACTCCTGGTCGACCAGTCGGTTGCTGCAGATCATGGCATTTCCCCCGGCCCCTACGTCCTTATTGCGGTGAGGGACACGGGCTCGGGTATGAGCGCGGAGGTTCTGGAAAGAGCCTTCGAGCCGTTTTTTACCACCAAAGGTGTCGGCAAGGGAACCGGCCTTGGGCTGAGTCAGGTGTTTGGCTTCGTCAAGCAGTCCGGTGGCTATGTCAACATCGATTCAAAACTGGGGGTGGGGACTACCATCAGCATCTGGTTGCCAAGGCACAATGGTCCCGCCGATGGAGCACGGCGGGCGAACAGCCAAGACGTTGCCAATGGCAAGCCAGAGGAATTGATCCTCGTCGTCGAGGACGAGGCGAGTGTAAGACAACTGACAATGCAAATGCTCGAGGATCTCGACTATTCGGTGATTTCTGCTGAGAATGGGGTGGAAGGCCTGCGCATTCTTGAGGATCGAGGAGACGTTTCCTTGCTGCTGACGGATGTTGTCATGCCCGGAATGAACGGTCGGGAATTTGCGGATGCTGCCGTTGAATTGCGGCCTGACTTGAGGGTGCTCTTTACGTCCGGTTACGCACGTGATGCCATAGTTCGCAATGGGATCATCGATCCAAACGTTCAACTCCTGCAGAAACCCGCTACCCTCCAAGCTCTCGCCCAGAAAGTCAGATTGGTTCTGGATAACTAGCCATTCGGTAACCGGCCGTTCCGGTTTTCAGGCAAGGGGTAGCGCGCTCGAGATGTCTTATTTGCCGAGCAGCCGAAGATACTGCCTTAGAGTCGGTGGGGCGCCGCAAATCAGGCCCTCGCCGTCGCGAAAGGTCCCTTCACCGCGGCCTGACATTGAGCACCTCTCCTTCGAGCTCGGGATCAAACAGCTAGCTACCAGCCGCAGCTATTCTGAGGCTGGGAGTTGGTCCACTCCTTGTTGATTGAGGAGAGTTGCCAGCCCGGTAATGATCTGCGGCATAACAAACGGCTTGGTGATCATCAGGCTGTTGGGTACGCCAAGCGACGGCCAGTCGTCCGCGCCATCGCCACTCATGTATATCACTGGCATGGTAGGATTGGCGGCTCGGAGGTGCCGGGCCACATCCCACCCGGTAGGGCCGTCTCCAAGTCTGATATCTGTCAGCAGAGCCGCAACTCGCTCAGGCTCACGATCAAAAGTCGCAATGGCTTCAAGGCCCTTTAAGACGGCGATCACCTCGAACCCGGCCTCGCGGAGGGAGTTCTCGATGTCTAAGAGGATCATGCTCTCATCCTCTACGATCAGGACGGAACCCGACGGCATTGAAAGCCCTGCCCCGTGAGTAATTGCTCAGTAATTCAACGGCCGCAGGCCTCGAATGTTCCTCGCATAATAACATATGTTATTCTGGGGATAGCAGGCTGTGATCCGGAGTCTGCGGCTTCGAACGCAATGGCCCCTCACAAAAACAGCCACTTAGGTGGGAACTTATATCAAATGTTATAGTTAGGAAGGGGTCTGCGAGCGGTTGGGAAGGATCCTAGGCAGCATGATGTCTGAGCCCGAGCGTCGCTTTGTCCAAAGGCTTATCGAAGAAACCGACACCACGGAGCCGCAAGCCTGGAGTTAATAGGGCTGCTAGGAGCAAGTTGGTCCGCCCTCGTGCGGGAAGCCAAAGGCATCAAGCACAATCTAACGTCGCCAGCCCTACCGCCATCGAGAACGTTAGCGCCTTACCCGAACGGGGTCTTGATGGCACAGGCTCCTACTTCAAACAACGGTGTGCCTGAGTGTCAATGGCGCGATTTGACCTAGGCCCTGGTAGCGGCTATGGTCTGCTCAAGGCCGACGTTGGGCGCGAACCCGCGTCCGCCACGTGAGCGGCAGCTTTCCGCCTAACGTCGGCCCTAGAAGTCGGCCGTGGCCGGCCAGCACAAAACCAGGTCTCGCGGCCGCGACCGCGTCGGATGGGCCTTCATATTCAGCGCCGCCGCCTACAATCTCGTGCGACTGCCAAGAAGCGGATCTGACACTCAAAGGCTTGGCGGATGGCGAGATCGCCTTCAAGGCGCCCGTTACCGGAGGGGTGCCCAGCGCGGCCCGGCCGCCCACTGAGCCATGCATGTCGATGAAGAAGGCCGCCCGTTGCAAGGAAACGGTGCCGTCGAAGCGCGAATATCGCTCCCTTCCTCGGCTGGTGTGATCGATCGACCTGACCCAACGACCTCCTGCAGAAGGAACCGAAGCGGCGCGGCATCGTTGATCCTTAAGTTCAGTCGCAGACGGGGCTTCAAGTCTGGTTGATGATCTTGATGCTTTCGAGGGACCGGTTTTATGGCTGGCATCAGCGCCATCGAGCAGGCGAACCCAGGCTCGCCATCGCAGAGTGTGGCCGCCTCACCTGTGGAGACAGAACTGGCGCTTGGAGACTTGGCCCACGCAAACACTGGCGGTCGCCTTTGGGTCATCGCCGCTTCGGTTCCGCTCCTGTTCATGATCAGCGGGCTTGTCATTCGGTATGCTGCATTCCATTCAGTCTCGGCAGTACCAGGCTTCGAAGCTTATGCGCGTGGGCTCTGCAGGTGGGACTGCGCGTGGTATGTGGACATTTCCGAACACGGCTACGAGCGTTTTCCTATTCCAGGCCAAAGCAACGTCGGACGCTGGGGCTTCTTTCCATTGTATCCCATGCTCGTGACGACCCTTCGGTTTGCTTTCCCTTTTTCCACGATTCTGATCGCGACGATCACCTCGATGGCATGCAGCTACGCCGCCTGCCTTGTGGCATGGCCACTTCTGGAGAAGAACGTGCGCGCTTACATACTGTATTGCGCTTTTCTGCTTAGCGGCCCGTTCTCCTTCCACTTCACCACGTTCCTTACCGAACCGCTTTTCGTGCTCCTGACGTCGTGCGTCTTTTTGGCACTCAAGCGCTCCAACTACCTGGCGGCTGGCGTTACATGCGCTTTGTTGTCGGCAACGAGGCTGGTCGGGGTCCTTGCTGTGTTTGCAATGGTCATCCAAATGTTCGAGCAGCACCGCCAGCAGGGCGGGTCGGCGGTATCTTTCCCGCGATGGGTGCTTGGTCGTCCGGATATGCTCGTAGCTATCTTCATCTCGCCCGCCGGCTTGTTTGCTTACATGCTCTTTTTGTATCTCACTGTCGGGGATGGGTTTGCGTTCTTGCACGTCCAGCGCGCGTTTGGGCGGGTTGCTGGCGATCCGCTCCTTTTTCTATGGGACGGTCTCGCTGCTGTTCCGACAAAAGGCTGGCTGCCCACGGCGCCGCAATGGAGCGCGCTCGCAGCGATGATAGGGCTGACCCTATCGGTCGTTCTGGCGTCCCGGAGGCGATATGGCGCTGCGCTCTTCTGTGCGAGCAGCATCATCCTGCCGTTGATCACCAACCTGGCTTCCATGGTTAGATACGTCATTGGGCTCGCGCCGCTGCTGATGTTGATTGCCGAGCTGCTGTCGGTATCGAAACTGACCTATCTGGTGATTTTGGCTCTTTTCCTGAGCGCATCTTATTTCATGACTTTGGCGTGGATTGGAGGCTATCTTGCCCTGGTCTGACAGCCTGTCACTCTATGGCCGTGCTGGCTCGACTCGCGGCTACGCGCTGGCGTTGGTTCTGGCCGTGTCCGAGATCATCATCCTCGCACTCGCCCTCAATCCAGATGTCAACGCCGATTATCGGGCCTATTACATCGATCGCACGACGACGTGCCTCAATCGCGATGCGGTTGGCAGCTACACTCCTGGCCAGACGGTATCGTTTCGATCCGACGGCGCCAAACAAGCAGCCGGCATGATGGTCTGCGGTTGGTCAGGCCCGGTAGCCGACGGAACGCATTCGCTGGGCGAGACCTCTCGGTTGAGACTGGAAATACCTTCGCTTAGCGACGAGCTTACGGCAACGCTACAAATGTCCGCCGTTATTCGTCCACCACAGACCACCCAAAGGGTAATCATCTCGGTGAACGGAGTTCGCGTACACGAGGTAACACTGTCGAGCAAAGACCCGACGACGATCTCGTTCGCGATCCCGCACACAGCTTTTGCTAGCGCAAAGGTACTCGAAGTGACTTTCGATTATCGCGACGGGATTCCGCCAAGCCCAGCCGCCAGCAAGATCTATAAACGCGCCATTAAATTGGTATCGTTTCGGCTCGACGCCGGCTAGAGAGCACTTCATCGTTTTGTGCAAACGGTGAAGTGCTCTAACTCTTTATTTAACGCAATTCCGGACGGAAACACCGCTTCACAACTTTCTGGAGTTGCCCTATTTCAGCAGCACAACAGTTCCGTGATCATCTCATGTGCCTGCACCTCCCGGATGGAGGACAGCCGTCGCGTGCCTCCTCGCCGCTGGCCGGCAGCCAATCGCGATAGGGTAGAGCGCGCCGCGGGCTCGAGATCATTAGTCGCCGGGATGGCGGCACTGCGCAGCGTCCGCCGGGGTCACGTTTTCTTTTGCGCGTCGTTCGCCTCGAACGGCTGATCGGTACGGACGCAGGGCTCCCTTCGGAACGGAAGATTAATGAAATTAGGGCTTGTCTGCGGCGACAAACCATTCGGTGATCACCACCCTGC
>NZ_JAMYRV010000064.1:0-28871 GCF_040321555.1 Mesorhizobium sp. M0317
TTGTGTGGGTGGGGGGGGGGCTGGCTGCCCGTCTGGTGGGGGTGGGGGGGGGTTGTTCGCGCTCTTTTGGGTTGTAGGGGGCCTCAAAGGGGGGGGGGGGGCCGCGGTGCACCACCCCCACCCGGCCCTGCGGGCCACCCTCCCCACAAGGGGGAGGGTAAGAGCGGCTTCCCCTTCCGCGCCGCCACCTTCGGCAACATCACTGTCGCTCTCGCCCCCGACCGTGGCCGCTCGGCCGACCGGCGCGCCGATTACCACGACCCGACGCTGCCGCCGCGCCACGATCTGCTGGCCTTCGGCCTGTGGCTGCGCAAATCGCTCCGCATCCATGCTCTCATCCATGTCGGCGCCCATGGCACGCTGGAATGGCTGCCCGGCAAGACGGTTGCGCTCTCACAAAACTGCTTCCCCGAGATCGTCACCGGCTCGCTGCCCGTCATCTATCCCTTCATCGTCTCCAATCCCGGCGAAGCGGCGCAGGCGAAGCGGCGTATCGCCGCCGTCACGCTTGGCCATCTGCCGCCGCCGCTGACCGGTGCCGGCCTCGACGAAGGGCAGCACAAGCTCGAACGCCTCGTCGACGAATATGCCCAGGCCGACGGCCTCGACCGCCGTCGCCGCGACCGCCTGGCAAAACTGATCGTCGACACGGCGCAAAAGACCGGCTTCGCCTCCGAAGCCGGCGTCGCCGGAACCGATGCGCCCGACGAGGCGCTGCGCCGCATCGACGCCTGGCTCTGCGACCTCAAGGATTTCGCCATCAAGGACGGCCTGCACATCTATGGCCGCGCTCCCGACGACGAGCCCGACGCCATGCGCGTGCAAAGCGCGGAGGCCGAGAAAGCAGCACTTCTTGCCGCGCTCGACGGCCGTCACATCAAGGCGGGTCCGGCGGGCGCACCGGCGCGTGGCCGCTCCGACGTGCTGCCCACCGGCCGCAACCTGTTCACCTCCGACCCGCGCACCATGCCGACGCCGACCGCCTATGATCTGGGAAAGGCGGCGGCAGAAGAAGTCGTGCGCGGCTATATGCAGTCGCATGGCGACTGGCCGCGCTCGCTGGTCATCGACCTCTGGGGCTCGGCCTCGCTGCGCACCGGCGGCGAGGAGATCGCGCAAGGCCTGGCGCTGATGGGCTGCCGGCCGCAATGGGATTCGGCCACCGGCCGCATCACCGGCATCGAAGTGCTGCCGCCGGCCACGCTCGGTCGCCCGCGCGTCGATGTCACCTGGCGGATTTCGGGTCTGTTCCGCGACATGTTCCCGACCCAGATCGCGCTGATCGACGCCGCTGCCAACGCCGTTGCCGCGCGCGACGAGGACGATTCGGAAAACCCGCTCGCCGCCAGAACCCGTGCCGATGGCAAGATCGGCCCGCGCATCTTCGGCACCTCGCCCGGCACCTACGGCGCCGGCGTCGAGGACCTGCTGTCCAGTGGCGACTGGGCCGCGCGCGAAGAGATCGGCCGCGCCTATCTCGATGCGACGTCGCATGCCTATGGCGGCGCCAAGAGCGAAGGCATCGCTTCCCCCGGTGCCTTCGAGACCCGCGTCGCCGAGGCCGATCTTCTCGTCCACACCGGTGACGACCCCGGCCGCGATATACTTGAAGGCTCCGCCGACGTCGCTTTCATCGGCGGTTTTTCGGCGGCGCTGGCGGCACTGGGCCGCAATGCCGACGTGATCGTGCTCGACACCACGGATCCGCAGAAGCCCAAGCCGCGCTCGGTCGGCGAGGCTGTGTCGCGCGTGGTGCGCGCCCGCGCCGTTAATGCGCGCTTTATAGCCGGCCAGATGCGGCATGGTCCGCGCGGCGCTTCCGAGTTTGCCGAAACCGTCGACCGCCTCATCGGCTTTGCCGAAACCACGCACGCCATTTCGGGCGCGTTGATCGAGGCCGTGCATGACGCCTATGTCGGCGATCCCGATGTCCGCGCCTTCATCCTGCGTGAAAATCCGGCCGCTGCCAAAGTCATCGCCGAGCGCTTCCTGTCGGCGCGCCGGCGCGGTCTCTGGCAGCCCTAGCGCAACGCGATCGACGACGATCTCGCGGCGTTGATCGCCGAGGCCGAGGCGCTCGGAGTCGCGGCATGAACGCCTTTTCAAGGCGCGGCGCCTGCCCGGCTCTGTCAGCGCCGATGCAGACCGGCGATGGCCTGCTGGTGCGGCTTAATCCTGTAGCTGGAGGTCTTTCGCCCAAGCTTTTGATCGGACTCGCCGAATCCGCCCTGCGGCACGGCAACGGCATCATGGAAGTGACCGCACGAGGCAGCCTGCAGATACGCGGCCTGACAGCGGAAAGTGCTGGGCTGCTGGCGGCGGAGGTGGATGCGCTGGGCATCGCCGTGCGCACCGGCGTGCCGGTCGAGACCGGGCCGCTGGCCGGCATCGATCCGCGGGAGATTGCCGATCCGCGAGCTTTGGCTGAGCGGGTCAGGGCTGCGGTCGAGGAAGCTGGCCTGACGCCAAGGCTCGGGCCGAAGGTTTCGGTGGTTGTCGACGGCGGCGGGCAGTTGACGATGGATGGGGTGACGGCCGATGTCAGGCTGAAGGCGGTGCGGGTGGGCGGCAACGTTATGTGGGCTTTGTCTGTTGCCGGCGACGGTCAAAGCGCGAGGCCGCTTGCGACGGCCGATGAGGATGCAGCGCGCGATATTGCGGTTGCTGCCCTTAGGATGACCGCGGAGAAAGGCCGAGAGGCACATGCGAGGGATTTGTCGGAGAGGCAGCTAGCGTCTCTCGCAGGTTGGCATTCCTTCGCGCCCCCCTCTGTCCTGCCGGACATCTCCCCCACAAGGGGGGAGATCAGCAGCTTCGCTGTCAGCTCTTCGCCTTCGACGTTGAAAACTGGCGAAACCGGCGGCGACAGCACAATCTCCCCCCAAGTGGGGGAGATGTCCGGCAGGACAGAGGGGGGCGCCGTAGAGCGCTCTCGCTCGCCGATTGGCCTCTTCGACTTGAACACCGGCCACGCCCTCGGCATCGGCCTGCCCTTCGGCAGCATGCCAGCGCAAAACCTTATCGACCTTGCCAGCCGAGCGTCGAACCTCGGCGCCGCCGAAATCCGCCTCGCCCCCGGCCGCGCCTTGCTGTTCCTCGGCCAACCGTCGTCCGCAAACCACCCCCTGCGAGCCACCGCCGCCGCCCTTGGCTTCGTTACCACCGCCGCCGACCCGCGCACCCGCATCGCCGCCTGCCCCGGCACTCCTGCCTGCGCATCCGGACAAATCGCCACGCGCGATATTGCCGAGACAATCGCCGCCGAAATGACCGATAGTCTCGACTTCACACTGCACATTTCCGGCTGCGCCAAGGGCTGCGCTCACCCCGGTCCGGCGGCGCTGACATTGGTCGGCGGCGAAAACGGAGCCGGACTTGTCGTGAACGCGACGGCAAAGGCCCTTCCTGCGGGCTACAGGCCGGGCTATGACGCCGCACGCGGCGTCAGTCGCGTCGCGGCGATGGTCCGCAGCGCACGATTTCAGGGCGAAACCGCCGCCGCTTGCCTGACAAGGCTCGGGCCGGCGGCAATCGCCGAAAGCTACCGACAGGAATAAGCATGGCCGCCTACGACTACATCCATGACGGCAACGCCATCTATGAGCGCTCCTTCGCCATCATCCGCGCCGAGGCCGATCTGTCGCGCTTTTCGGAAGCCGAGGCCGACGTCGCCATCCGCATGATCCATGCCTGCGGCCAGGTCGAAGCATCAAGTCATTTTGTCTTCTCCAGCGATTTCGTCGCCGCCGCCCGCAGCGCCTTGGCGGCCGGCGCGCCGATCTTCTGCGATGCCGAAATGGTCTCGCATGGCGTCACCCGCGCCAGGCTGCCGGCCGGCAACGAGGTGATCTGCACCTTGCGCGACCCGCGCACGCACGACATCGCCAAGGAGATCGGCAACACCCGCTCGGCGGCGGCAATCGATCTGTGGGGCGAGCGTATGGCCGGTTCGGTGGTCGCCATAGGCAATGCGCCGACGGCACTGTTCTATCTCCTGGAAAAGTTGCGCGACGGCGCGCCGAAGCCGGCAGCCATCATCGGCATGCCGGTCGGCTTCGTCGGTGCCGCCGAATCCAAGGATGCGCTGGCCGAGAATTCCTATGGCGTACCCTACGCCATCGTGCGCGGCAGGCTTGGCGGCAGCGCCATGACCGCAGCCGCGCTCAATTCGCTGGCGAGGCCCGGCCTGTGAACGCAGCCGTCAAAGAAGATCTGGCAAAAGGCCGTCTTGTCGGCGTCGGCACGGGGCCTGGCGACCCCGAGCTGCTGACGCTGAAGGCCGCGCGCGTTCTGGCCGAGGCCGATGTCGTCGCCTACTTCGCCAAGCGCGGCAACAACAGCAATGCGCGCGCCATCGTCGAGGCGCGTTTCCGGCCGGATATGCTGGAACTGCCCCTGCTCTACCCCGTCACCACCGAGATCGACAAGGATCACGACGACTACCGTTCGCAGATCACCGATTTCTACGAGGAGTCGGCCGAGAAGGTCGCAGAACACCTCGAAGCCGGCCGCATGGTCGCCGTGCTCTCCGAAGGCGACCCGCTGTTCTACGGCTCCTACATGCACCTGCATGTCCGCCTCGCCCATCGCTTCCAGACCGAGGTCATCCCCGGCGTCACCGCCATGTCCGGCTGCTGGTCGCAGACCGGCGTGCCGATCGTCCAGGGCGACGATGTCCTGACGGTTTTGCCCGGCACGATGAGCGAGTTCGAGCTGACGCGCCGTCTCGCCGACACGGATGCCGCCGTCATCATGAAGGTCGGCCGCAATCTGCCCAAGATCAGGCGGGCGCTGGAGGCCACCGGCAAGCTCGCCCGCGCCGTTTATGTCGAGCGCGGCACCATGGCCGGCAGCATCTCGATGAAGCTTGCCGACAAGCCGGACGACAAGGCCCCCTATTTCGCCATCGTGCTGGTCGCCGGCTGGTCCGGCCGGCCTGGCGTTATGGGAGCCAAGCCATGAGCGGCCGCCTCACCGTCATCGGCCTTGGGCCCGGCAATGCCGATCAGGTGACGCCGCAAGCCAGCCGCGCCGTCGCCGAGGCAAAGTTCTTCTATGGCTACAAGCCTTATCTCGACCGGCTGGAGCTGCGCCCGGACCAGACCCGCGTCGCCTCGGATAATCGCGAGGAACTCGCCCGCTCCAAGGACGCGCTGGTCAAGGCCGCCGAGGGCCATGACGTCGCCGTCGTTTCCGGCGGCGATCCCGGCGTCTTTGCCATGGCCGCCGCGGTCTGTGAGGCGATCGAGGCCGGTCCGGCCGAGTGGCGCGCGGTCGATGTCGCCGTCGTGCCGGGCATCACTGCGATGCTGGCTGTCGCCGCCCGCATCGGCGCCCCGCTCGGCCATGATTTCTGCGCCATCTCGCTATCCGACAATCTCAAACCGTGGGAGCTGATCGAACTGCGCCTGCTCGCTGCCGCCGGCGCCGGCTTCGTCATCGCGCTCTACAATCCGATCAGCAAGGCGCGCCCTTGGCAGCTCGGCCGTGCCTTCGAATGCCTGCGCGCCATCCTGCCCGGCACCACGCCGGTCATCTTCGGCCGCGCCGCCGGCCGCCCGGACGAGCGCATCGAGGTTTTTCTGTTGGCCGATGTCGAGGCGGAAAGGGCCGACATGGCGACCTGCATCATCATCGGCTCGCCGGAGACAAGGATCATCAAGCGCGGTGACAAACCGGCGCTGGTCTACACACCGCGTTCCGCGACGGGGTCGAGACCATGATCGATCATCGCGGCCAATGCTTCGACAGTTTCGGCCGACGGCACCTCCGGCAGGATGGGCCTGCGCACCATCACCACCTCGATACCGAGCGCCCGCGCCGCCGCGATCTTGCCGTAGGTGGCCTCGCCGCCGCTGTTCTTGGATACGACGACATCGATGCGGTGCTCCTCGAGCAGCGCGCGTTCATCCGCCTCGCGAAACGGCCCACGCGCCAGCAGGTAGGTCGCATCAGGCACCGCCAGTTTCGGCTCGACCGGATCGACGCTGCGGACAAGGTAATGATGCTGCGGCGCCGCCTCGAAAGCCGCGACCTCCTGCCGGCCGAGCGCCAGGAAGGCACGGCGCGGCGGCGACCCAAGCGCGTGCACCGCATCGCCTGTCGTATCGATCTGCGTCCAGCGGTCGCCATCTATTGGCTCCCAGCCAGGGCGGCGCAAAGCAAGGATCGGCACAACCGAAGTGCGCGCGGCTTGCGCCGCAGTGGCGGAAATTCGCGCGGCATAGGGATGCGTCGCGTCGATCAGCAGATCGGTTCGCGTCTCCTTGAGATAGGCCGCCAGCCCGTCGGCGCCGCCAAAGCCGCCGCTGCGCACCGGCACGCCTTGCGCGACCGGGCTTTCGGTACGGCCGGCCAGCGACAGAGTGACGAGGAAATCTTCCACCAGTTTTCCGGCCAATTGGCGCGCTTCTGTCGTGCCGCCAAGGATCAGAATCTTCTTCATGAGCACCATGTTGAACAGCGTCTGCGCTGCCCCTCACCCCTACCCTCTCCCCCTGAAGAACGGGGAGAGGGAGGCGTCAGCGCCGGAGCGTCTCCCTTCTCCCCGTCACTACACGGGGAGAAGGTGCCGGCAGGCGGATGAGGGGCGGCGCGACATGTCAAAAAAACAGCCCACGCCAAAATGGCTTACAATCGTCGGCATCGGCGAGGACGGTTTAGCGAGTCTCGGCGACGAGGCCAAGCGGCAGATCGCTGACGCCGAGACCGTCTTCGGCGGCAAGCGGCATCTGGCGCTGGTGGCTTCGCTCATCAAGGGTGAGCAGCGCCCATGGCCGGTGCCATTCGATGCCGGCATGGCAGACGTGCTGGCGCTGGCCGGCCGGCGCGTCTGCGTGCTCGCCTCCGGTGATCCATTCTTCCACGGGGTCGGCGCCACCCTTGCCCGCAAGGTCAAGCCTGAAGAGATGCATGTCATCCCCGCGCCATCGGCGATTTCGCTGGCTGCCGCCCGGCTCGGCTGGGCGTTGCAGGACATCGAGACGATCTCGCTGCATGGAAGGCCGCTCGACCTGATCCGGCCGCTGCTGCATCCCAGGGCGCGCATCCTGGCGCTGACATCGGACGGCGACGCACCAGCGACAATAGCGCGCCTGCTCGTAGAGCTCGACTTCGGCGGTTCGCGGCTGACCGTTCTGGAAGCGCTGGGCGGACCGAACGAGAAGCTTCGCTCGGCACGTGCCGACGCTTTCGATCTCAGAGACATCAATCCGCTCAACGTGCTGGCGCTTGAGCTTGAATCGACACAAGAGGCCCGCATCCTGCCGCTGACCGTTGGCCGCGCCGACCATCTGTTCGAGCACGACGGCCAGATCACCAAGCACGACATCCGCGCCATCACGCTTGCGGCGCTGGCGCCGAGGCGTGGCGAATTGCTGTGGGACATCGGCGCCGGTTCCGGCTCCATCGGCATCGAATGGATGCTCGCTCACCCCTCGATGCGCGCCATCGCCATCGAGGCCAACACCGACCGCGCCGCCCGCATCGTCCGCAACGCCGCGCATTGCGGCGTGCCCGGTCTTGTCGTGGTGGAAGGGTCGGCGCCCAAGGCACTGGCCGGGCTGGACACGCCGGATGCGATCTTCATCGGCGGAGGTGGCAGCGACGCCGGCGTACTGAACGCCGCCATCAAGGCGCTGCCATCCCGTGGCCGTCTCGTTGCCAATGCGGTGACGCTGGAGATGGAGGCGCTGCTTCTCGCGGAGCACATCAAGCGCGGCGGCGACCTTACCCGCATCACCATTTCCCGCGCTTCTCCTGTCGGTTCGATGCAGGCCTGGCGCCCGGCCATGCCGGTCACCCAGTGGAGCTGGGTGAAGCCATGATGGTGGCGGGCATCGGCAGCCGGAAGGGCGTGAGCGTCGAAGACGTGCTCGCGGCGATCGAAACCGCCCTCGAAGCGCACGGGCTGGCGATAACGGCGCTGTCGGCCTTGGCGACCGCCGCGCTCAAGAAAGACGAAAAAGCGATCTCTGCCGCTGGCCGCACGCTCAACCTTCCCGTCATCATCGTTGATGACGCAGCACTTCAGGCCGTCTCGTCGGAGGCACTCAGCAAATCCGATCTCTCGCAGGATCTCGCCGGCACACCCTCCGTCTCAGAAGCCTCCGCCCTTGCCGTTGCCGGCCCCGGTGCAAAGCTACTTGGTCCACGCACCGTGCTCGGCCCGGTCACCTGCGCCATCGCCATCAGCGGAGACGCGCCATGACCGTGCATTTCATCGGCGCCGGTCCAGGCCCCCCCGCCCTCAAAACACTGCCCGGCGCCAAGCTGCTGGCAAGCTGCCCGGTCTGTCTGCATGCCGGCTCGATCGTCGCGCCGGAATTGCTGCAACACTGCGCACCGGGGACCAAACTGATCGATACGGCGCCGATGTCACTCGACGAAATCGAGGTCGAATATGTGACAGCCCACCAGGCCGGCCACGATGTCGCCCGCCTGCATTCCGGCGACCTCTCGGTGTGGAGCGCCGTGGCCGAGCAGATCCGCCGGCTGGAAAAACACGGCATTCCTTACACGCTGACGCCGGGCGTTCCCTCTTTCGCCGCCGCAGCCGCAGCCCTTCGCCGCGAACTGACCATTCCCGAGGTGGCGCAAAGCCTGGTGCTGACCCGCGTCTCCGGCCGCGCCTCGAAAATGCCGCCGGGCGAAACGCTGGCCGGCTTCGGCCGCACCGGCGCCACACTGGCCATTCATCTCGCCATCCACGCCATCGATCGCGTCGTCGCCGAATTGTCGTCGCATTATGGCGGCGATTGCCCGGTGGCGATCGTCTTTCGCGCTTCATGGCCGGACGAGCGCGTGCTGACCGGCACGCTAGCGACCATCGAGGCGCTGCTCGCCGCCGATCCCATGGAGCGCACGGCGATCATCTTCGTCGGCCGCTCGCTGGCAGCGGAAGGTTTTGGCGAGAGTTCATTGTACGACGCCCACTACCAGCGGCGTTTTCGCGGGCGGGACGGATTGTGAGCGGTAAAAGCGAAAACACCACGCTCGAACAGGCCCTTGCCCGGCTGAACTTCAAGCCGCGCCGGCTTGAGCCGGGCCATGTCTTGCTGGCCGGCGCCGGTCCCGGCGATCCCGGCTGCCTGACGCTGGAAGTGCTGGCGGCATTGGCCGAGGCCGACGCTGTGGTCTATGACGCGCTGGTCTCCTCTGACGTTGTCGCCGTTGCGGACAATGCCCAGCTGTTCTTTGCAGGAAAACGCGGCGGCAAACCGTCCATGAGGCAGGACGATATCACCGCTTTGCTGGTGCGGCTGGCACGCGAGGGCCGCCGCGTCGTCCGGCTGAAGGGCGGCGATCCCTATATTTTCGGCCGCGGCGGCGAAGAGGCGCTGGCGCTGGCGCGCGAAAAAATCCCTTTCCGCGTCATGCCCGGCCTGACATCGGGGCTGAGCGCGCTGGCCGCCACCGGCATTCCCGCAACCATGCGCGGCATCAACAAGGCGATCATCCTGGCGACAGGTCATGCCGCCGGCACAGATGACGATCTCGACTGGGGCGCGATCGCCCGCACCGGCCAGCCGGTGGTCATCTATATGGGCATGGCCAATCTGCCTGTTATCGCCGCGTCGCTGCTCGAAGGCGGGCTGGCGCCGTCGACGCCGGCGGCTGTCATCGTTTCGGCGACGACACCGCAGGAGCGGACCGTCGTCGCGACACTCGCCACCATTTCCGAAGCGGCCGCCGCGGCGGAATTGGCCTCGCCGGCCCTCATTGTCGTCGGCGGCATCGTCGCCATGCGCGCAGCACTGGCGGGTAACGCATGACCCGCGCCATCATCATCGGCGCGCCGCGTTCCGGCTCCGGCAAGACCAGCGTCACCATCGGCATTTTGCGCGCGCTCGCCCGGCGCGGCATCAAGGTGCGCGGCGCCAAGTCCGGCCCCGACTATATCGATCCGGGTTTTCATACCGCCGCAACTGGCCTGTCCGGCGTCAACCTGGACAGCTGGGCGATGTCGCCTGACCTGCTCAACGCGTTGGCCGGCAATGCCACCGAGGATGCCGATTTTATCTTCCTCGAAAGCGCGATGGGCCTATTCGACGGCATCCCGGCCGGACAAGGCCGCACCGGCGCGGCCGCCGAGCTGGCGCGGCTCAACCACCTGCCGGTGCTTTGGGGGCGCGCCGGCGCGGTACAGTCGACGACGGCGGCCGCCGTCGCCAAGGGTTTTGCCACTTACGACCCGGATGTGCGCATGGCCGGCATCGTGCTCAACCGTCTCGGCAGCGAGCGCCACCGCAAGCTGTGCAGCGAGGCGATCGAAGCGCTCGGCCTGCCGGTCGTCGGCGCCATCCTGCGCGATCCCACGCTCAATTTGCCGGAGCGCCATCTCGGCCTCGTCCAGGCCGGCGAGTATGCCGACCTGATGACGCATCTCGACCGCCTCGCCGACATGGTCGAGAAATCCCTCGACCTTGACGCCATCATGGCGCTGGCCGCGCCGTTTTCGCCGGCATCAGGCAGTTTCGAACATGCCTTGCAGCCGCCCGGCCAACGAATCGCGCTCGCCGAAGACGCCGCCTTCACCTTCCTCTATCCGCACGTCGCCGCCCACTGGCGTCAGGCCGGCGCCGAGATCGTGCCGTTCTCGCCGCTAGCCGGCGAAGCACCGGTGCAGAATTGCGATGTCTGCTGGCTGCCCGGCGGCTATCCCGAGCTCCACTCCGGCAGCCTCGCGGCGGCGACCAATTTCCGAGCTGGCATGGCCAGGTTTGCCGAGACCAAGCCGATCCATGGCGAGTGCGGCGGCTTCATGGTGCTGGGCGAAGCGCTGGAGGACGCGGCCGGCGAGACGCACGCCATGCTTGGCCTGCTCGGCCATTCCACCAGCTTTGCCAAGCGCAAGATGAACCTCGGCTACCGCGAGGCACGCCTGCGCGCCGCCTGTCCGCTGGGGCCGCAAGGCGCGCTGATCCGTGGCCATGAATTCCACTATGCGCAGATGATTGCGACCGGCAATGACGAGCCATTGGCCGATCTCGCCGACGGTCAGGGCAATCCGCTCGGCGCCTCCGGCTATCGCCGCGGCCATGTCAGCGGCACCTTCTTCCACGCCATTGCGAGGGGTGCATGACCTCCGTGCCCTCGCCCCGGCAAGCGCTCGACGACGTCGCGCTTTGCCTCGTCTTCTTCACCCGGCTGCCGCTGCCGGTCTTCGACCTTCGTGGCCGCAGCCTGGCCGATGCGATCTGGGCGGCGCCTGTCGCCGGCCTCGCCGTCGCTGTGGCTGGTGCTGTCGTCTACGCCGCGGGCGTACAGCTCGGCCTTGCCCCCGGCCCGGCAGCAGCCCTTGCGCTTGCAGCAACCCTGCTCGCCACGGGCTGCCTGCATGAGGACGGGCTTTCCGATGTCGCAGATGGCTTTGGCGGCGGCAAGACACGCGATAAAAAACTGGAGATCATGCGCGACAGCCGCATCGGCGCCTATGGCGCAGCAGCTCTTGGCCTGTCGATGCTCATCCGCTGGAGCGCGCTGTCGCAACTGGCCAATCCGACAGGCGTGCTCTTCGCGCTGATCACCGCCCACGCCGCATCGCGCGGCCTGCTCGGCGCGTTCATGCATTTGGCGCCGGCGGCGCGCAGTGACGGCCTGTCTGCCGGCGCCGGGACCGTCTCGGCTCAGACAGCTGTTCTCGGCGCCGTGCTCGGCGCCATCCCGCTTCTGACCCTGGGGCTCGGCGGCGCCTTTGCCGCACTGATCCTGCTCGCTCTCGTGTTCAGCGCCTTGCGCGCGCTCTGCCTCAACCAGATCGGCGGCCACACCGGCGACACGATCGGCGCCCTGCAGCAGCTGGGCGAGATCACTGTCCTGCTCGTCGCTTCCGTTTCCCTGTCCTGATTCTTCCCCGGAGATTCCTTCCCCATGCCATTCAAATCATTCGACGAACTGCGCGCCGCCTGTCTCGATCTGCCTGCCGGCAGCGATACCGCCGCCAACGCCGTCGCCCGCCGCCAGGACACGCTGACCAAGCCTCAAGGCAGCCTGGGCCGGCTGGAAACTCTCGCCGCCTGGCTGGCGCGCTGGCAGGGTCGCGACATGCCGAAACTCGACCGCGTCAAAGTCTTCGTGTTCGCCGGCAACCACGGTGTGACGGCGCAAGGCGTTTCAGCCTTTCCCTCGGAAGTGACGGTGCAGATGGTGGCGAATTTCGCCGGCGGCGGCGCCGCCATCAACCAGCTTGCCCGCATCG
The DNA here is from genome assembly GCF_040321555.1 of Mesorhizobium sp. M0317. Taxonomy (NCBI): domain Bacteria; kingdom Pseudomonadati; phylum Pseudomonadota; class Alphaproteobacteria; order Hyphomicrobiales; family Phyllobacteriaceae; genus Mesorhizobium; species Mesorhizobium sp. M0317. The sequence goes on from NZ_JAMYRV010000064.1 coordinate 12,200, forward strand.
CCGGCGCGGAACTCGACGTCATCCCGCTCGATCTCGATCATCCGACCGGCGACTTCACTGACGTGCCGGCAATGGACGAAAAAAACTTCCTCGCCGCCGTCTCGGCTGGCTATGACGCGGTGACGAAAGACCTCGACCTCGTCTGTTTCGGCGAGATGGGCATCGGCAACACCACGCCGGCGGCCGCCATCTCGACCGCCCTGTTCGGCGGCGGCGCTGAAAAATGGACCGGGCGCGGCACCGGCGTCGACGATGCCGGGCTGAAGCGCAAGGTCATCGCCATTGAATCCGGCCTCAAGCGCCATGCCGACGCGCTGTCCGACCCGCTGAAGATCGCCGCCGCCCTTGGCGGACGAGAACTCGCCGCCACCTTCGGCGCCACGCTCGCCGCCCGCCGCAACAATGTCCCGGTGCTGCTCGATGGCTTCGTCTGCACGGCCGCGGCAGCGCCCCTGGCGCGGCTGCACCCGTCTGGCCTCGCCCACACCATCGCCGCCCATGTCTCGGCCGAATCCGGCCACCGCCGCCTGCTCGAAGCGCTCGGCCTGCCGCCGCTGCTCGACCTCGGCATGCGGCTCGGCGAAGGCTCCGGCGCCTGCCTAGCCGTCAACATCGTCCGCTCGGCGCTGGAGTGCCACACGGGCATGGCGAGCTTTGCCGAGGCTGGTGTTTCGGAGAAGTAGCTAGAGCGATTTGACGGGAGGGCGCCGGCCCGAACCTTCACTGACCATCGTCGGGCCGATCACTGGCATTCCGGGCTGGTGGCTCGAACAGCACGGCCGCTGAAAGATTCCCCACCTGGGGGTTGGCCCGCTGCTTCTGTGGTGGGCTCTTTTTACTGGCACTATTCGCCGCCGTTGCCGACAAAATGTGATTGACGTAACGGTGACCAGGCGCAATCATTACGGATTGGGCAGGGTGAGGGCGTTTTCAATGAAACTCGTTGTCTTTGGCGTAGCAATAGTATTGGCCGCTACCGGAGCAGCTGCTGCGAAAGAGAAGAAAAAGGTGGCCACCGCTCAGGCTACAACCTCGTGTTCTACAGCTCATAAGAAGGCTGGCAGCAAGCCGACCGCGAAACCGGATTGCAAATCGACAGGCACCGTGGTTGCGCGACCGTCAAATAGGGCCGAAAACTTCCTGGATCATTATAATCCGCGCTTAGGGTATGACACCAGTCCGTGGTTTCAAACTGGCTTTAATTGATGGCGGCTTCGGCTTCCGGGCTTTTCTTAATCCAGCGCGGCCTTCACTCCTTCGCCAAATAGCGCACCGGCTTACCGGCCGCCGAGTTTAAGGCAAACCTGCCCCAGCATGTCGAGGCGCGTCAACGCGTCCGGCATTCCAAGGTCTTCCACCAACTCTTCTAGAAATTTGGTGGGTGCGCACAGGATTGAACTGTGGACCCGCTGATTAAGAGTCAGCTGCTCTACCAACTGAGCTACGCACCCACTCGACCGGTAAAACCGGCGTTGGCGGGCATATAGCCGCCGATACCGGTCCTGTCCAGCCCTGCCGGAATCATTTCCCGACAAATCGCTGAACTGCCGCAGGCGGTCACACGAACAGCCTGCCTTCCGCCACCTTGATGGCATGGCCGCCGATGCGCGCGGAGGCCAGTTTTCCGCCTTCGACAGTGAGTTCCAAGCGGATACGTGACGGGCGGCCCATCTCCAGCCCCTGCTCGATCCACAGCTGCGAAATGCCGTCGGTGGGCGCATCGAAATGCATGATGGCGCCGGCAAAGGCCGCCGCCGCCGACCCGGTCGCCGGGTCTTCATAGGACGGCGTGCCCGGCACGATCATGCGGACATGGAAGGCGCTGTCATGGTTCACCGTCTGGCGGCAATAGACATACGGGCTGGCGAAGGCCCATTCGCTCTTGCGCGGCGCCAGTTCCGACCAGGCCTGGTTGTCGAGCTTGATCCGGCCGGCAGCCTCCAGATTGGCAACCGGAATGGTGACGTAAGGCACGCCTGCCGACCAGAACGACACCAGGTGATTCTCGAAGCCGATCTCGTGCGGCGCCAGCCCGAGGGCGGCGCCGATCGCCTCCGGGTCGGCATCGAGCTTCAGCGGCTCCGGCAGCTTCGCCAGGTCGAACTCGGCAAAGGTGGCGCCATCGTGCCGGCTGACGGCGCAGCGCACCGGGCCGATATTCTCCTCCAGCACGAAGATGCCGGCTTCGCCCTCGCCTGTCAGTTCGGCCAGCGCGATCGCGGCGCCAACTGTCGGATGGCCGGCGAACGGCATCTCATAGTCGGGCGTGAAAATGCGGATGCGGTTGCGATGTTTTGGATTGTCCGGCGGCAGTACGAAGACCGATTCGGACAGGTTGAACTCGCGCGCAATGGCCTGCATGGCGGCTGTATCCAGCCCTTGGCTGTCGAGCACGACAGCCAGCGGATTGCCGGCCAGCCGCTCCGTCGTAAACACATCGTAGAGCAAGTAATTGCGGGTCTGCATCTTGAAAAACCTTCCGCCTCAATCCGAACATGGCCGAAATTTAATTTGATATTCGAACCACCAAGCCTGATCTGTGCACAACTAGGGACATTACGCTTTCATAGGGGTCCGGCGTGGACCAGCTTGTCAATCTGCCAAAGACGGAATCGGATTCCGCCATCGAGGCGGCGCTTGGGCTTGACCAGAGTGGTGTGCGCAAGACGCGCCGTCGTGGCTGGCTTTACGCGCTGCTGGCGCTGATCGCACTTGCCGCCGGGTTGGCTGGCTACCAGTGGTTTGCCGGCTCCCCGGCCAAGATCGACTACACCACCACGCCGGCTACCATTGCCGACCTCACCGTCGCGGTTTCGGCGACCGGCACGCTGCAGCCCCTCACCCAGGTCGACATTTCAAGCGAGCTGTCCGGTATCATCCGCTCGGTCTCGGCCGAAGAGAACCAGCAGGTCAAGAAGGGCGACGTGCTGGCGACGCTCGACACGGTGAAACTCGAGGTCCAGATCGAACGCGCCGAAGCCTCGGCCAAGGCCGCTGCCGCCAATGTCGAGGACGCCACGGTAACCCTGAAGGAGAACGAAAGCGCCCTCACCCGCGCGGCCGAACTGACCAGGCGTGGCATGGCGACCGATCAGTCGCTCGAGGCGGCGACTGCCACGCGCGACCGCTCCAAGGCGGCGCTCGATAGTGCGCAGGCCAATCTCGCCATCGCCCAGGCCGATCTCAAGGCGCAGCAGACCGACCTTGCCAAGAGCACCATCTATGCGCCGATCGACGGCATCGTCTTGACGCGTTCCGTCGACCCCGGCCAGACGGTCGCCTCCTCGCTGCAGGCGCCGGTTCTGTTCATCATCGCCGCCGATTTGAGGAACATGGAATTGGTGGCGGCGGTCGACGAGGCCGATATCGGCGCGGTCAAACCAGGCCAGCATGCACGCTTCACCGTCGATGCCTTTCCCGAGCGGCCGTTCGACGCCGAGATCCGCGACATCTCCTACGCCTCGGTCACCACCGACGGCGTCGTCACCTACAATGCACGGTTGGAAGTCAACAATAACGAGCTTTTGCTGCGGCCCGGCATGACCGCCACGGTTTCGGTCGTCACCAGGCAGGCCAAGAGCGTGCTCACCGTGCCTTCAACAGCGTTTCGCTATCGGCCATCGGCACCTGCTGCCCGCGCGTGGAGCCTCAGCGATCTGTTCACCGGCCGCATGGGCCGTGGCGGCAACCGCCGCCAGCCGGTGAAGGCGCCCACCGACGGCTCACGCACGCTCTATGTGCTGGAGAACGGCCGGCCGCACCCGGTCAACGTCAAGATCGGCTCCACCGACGGCGAACTGACCGAGATCACCTCCGGGCTGGATGAAGGTGCAGAGGTTATCACGACCTCGCAGCTGCGGAGCTGACGCCATGGCCGCGGGCCTCATCGGTTTCGACACGGTCTGGAAGAGCTATGGCCAGGGCGAAGCCAAGGTCCATGCGCTGGCCGGCGTCGACCTCGCCATCCAGCGTAGCGAATTCGTCGCCATCATGGGCCCGTCCGGTTCGGGCAAATCGACCGCGATGAACATCATCGGTTGCCTCGACACGCCGACGGCCGGAACCTACTCCTTCATGGGCATCGACGCCGGGCGGCTCGACCGCAACCGCCGGGCGCTTCTGCGCAATCTCTATATCGGCTTCGTCTTCCAGGGTTACAATCTGTTGCCGCGCACCACGGCGGCGGAAAATGTCGAGCTGCCGCTGATCTATCGCGGCGCGCCGGCCCGCGAGCGCCGCGATCTTGCCATGCAGGCGCTGGCGGAGGTCGGCCTGGTCGGGCGCGAACATCACACGCCGGCCGAACTCTCCGGTGGTCAGCAACAGCGCGTGGCGATCGCGCGCGCCATCGTCACCAGGCCGACGCTGCTCGTCGCCGACGAGCCGACCGGCAATCTCGACACCGCCCGCACGCATGAGATCATGGAGTTGTTGACGCGGCTGAACCGGGAGCTCGGCTTGACCATCGCCATGGTCACCCACGAGGCCGATGTCGCCGATTATGCCGAGCGCACCATCCGCTTCCTCGACGGCCACGTCGCGTCCGACACGGCCAAGTCGGAGTTGGCGTCATGATCTGGGAAACCGTCCGCCTCTCTCTGCGCTCCATCCGCCGCAATGTGCTGCGCTCGTTCCTGACGCTGCTCGGCATCGTCATCGGTGTCGCCGCCGTCATCGCCATGCTGACCATCGGTTCGGGCACCACGGCCAAGGTCAAGTCGGACATCGCCAAGCTCGGCTCGAACCTGCTCGTCGTCCGTTCCGGCCGCCCGGCAGGCACCGGCGGACCAGGCGGGCTCGACCAGGCGGTACGGCCTCTGGCCGACAAGGATGTAGCCGCCCTCGTAGCCCACCTGACCGGAGCGCGCGCCATTGCGCCGGCGTCGCAGAAACAAGTCCGCGTCATCTTCGGCACCGAGAGCCTGACCTCGGGGGTCACCGGCACCGACAGCGCCTATCTCGACGCCCGCGACTGGAAGCTGGTGTCGGGCCGCCCGTTCTCGGATTCGGAAACACGCTCCGGCACCGGCGTGTGCCTGATCGGCGAAACGGTGCGCCAGCAATTCTTCGGCGCCGGCGAACCCGAGGGCGAGATCATCCGCGTCAACCGCACCTCGTGCAAGATCATCGGCCTGCTCGAACCCAAGGGCTATACCGGCTTCGGCCAGGACCAGGACAATGTCGTCTTGATGCCGCTTGCCGCCTATCAGCGCCGCATCGCCGGCAACCGCGACATCGACAACATCTACGTCGCCGCCGACGACCGCACCCCGACCACCGAATTGCAGCCGCGAGTCGAGGACATTTTGCGCGACACCCGCCGCATCACGCCGGACCGTGAAGACGATTTCTCGATCCGCGACATGACCCAGATCGCCGACGCCATGGCCAGCGCCACCACCACCATGACCGGCATGCTGGGCGCCGTCGCGGGCGTCAGCCTGCTGGTCGGCGGCATCGGGATCATGAACATCATGCTGGTCTCGGTCACTGAGCGCACCCGCGAGATCGGCATCAGGCTCGCCATCGGCGCGCATGAAAAGCACATCCTCATCCAGTTCCTGGTCGAGGCGACGGTGCTGTCGCTGCTCGGCGGCATTATCGGCATCCTGATCGGCCTGGCGCTGGCCGGCCTCGCCTCGGCAACGCTGGCCATACCGTTTGCGCCGAGCCCGGCGGTCATCCTGCTCGCCGTCGGTTTTTCGGCGCTGATCGGCATGGTGTTCGGCTTCTTCCCGGCGCTGCGCGGCGCCAGGCTCGACCCGATCGACGCGCTGCGCCACGAATAAGCGCCAGATCAGCTCCACCGCAACCAACCGCTATCCACAAGGATGGGTGCTTGTCGACATCGGCAATACTTGTTGTCGTCCGGTCTGCGATGCTAATTTTAGAGCAAAGCATCTGGTCAAGGAGTGGCAATGAGCAAGAAGGCGCGGCTGATTCTGACGATGGTGATCATCGAAGGCGCCCTTGCGGGACTTTGGTGGTATCTCGCCCGCTACGGCATGGCCAATCCCGATCGTGTCACCGCCGATTTTCAGGCAGTCGTCGGCCAGACGATGGGCATGGTCATGGGTGGATTGCTGGGCATCGGCGTTATCCTGTTCCTCGTCGCCGCCCGCAACGACCGCAAGGCGGCGCAGAACAATCCGCGCCGTTAGCCCCCGCCACCGCCAAAATGCCACTCGACCAGCGGCTTCATATGCGGTGCCAGCCCTTCCGGCAGGTCGGCGGCGTGGCGGATGATCACCGGCCCCTCGATCTCCGGCTCGGTCTCGGTCGCGACGAAGGCGCCGATGCGCCGCGCAATCTCGTCGGCCGGCGCATCGACGTGGTAGCGGCGGAAGAGGACCGTGCCGGTCGAAGTCGACAGCGCATGGTAGCGCTTGCCGCGCGCAGCGCCTGTCAGCTCAAGCCCGGTCTCCTCGCGCACTTCACGGATCATGTTGAAATCGACATCGACGCGGCCATCGCGAAAATCGATCGGCTCGAACGAGCCGGCAGCGAAGTAGACACTGCCGGCCGGGACCGTGTGCGCGCCCATGCGGATCGCCACCAGGGCGTTGTCGCCGGCGACCAGCATGGCGTGACCATAGGCATGCTCGGCGCCCGTCCCCTGCCGGTTCTTTCGCCACAGCAGGAAGGTCGAGTACTTCACCGCGTGACAACGCCCGACGATCCGGTTGTCGCGCCAGGCGAGCGCCGAGAGCAGCACCACCGTGCCGTCGAACAGCGCCGGATTGGCCGTAACCTCACGCCGCCAGTTGTCAGTGATCGCCTGCGCGTTGTCGCGCTCGAACGGATGCGGGCCGGGGTCGAGCCGGACGTCGATTTCGTCGACGGGCAGGATGACGTTGCGCGGCAGGTCGAAGCTCACCGTGCTCAAGCCATGTCCAGGGTAATTGCGACGGGACAATGGTCCGACGCCTTCGGCCGGTCCCAGCCGGCGCGCGGAAAGCGCTCCACCGCCTGTCCCGCCGGAAAGATGGTGCGCCAGGGCTGGCCGTTGCGGATGATGTCGGGAACCGCCGTCGCATTCTTCGCCGCCAGCCCTTTCGACAGCAGGATGTAGTCGAGCTGGCACAGATGCCGCTCCTTCGGCCCGCGCGTGTGGTAGAAACTCCAGCGGTCCATCTCCGGCCGCCGCTCGACGACATTCTCGCAAAAGCCGCCGGCGGTGAGCACATCGATACAGGACTGGCTCTCGTCGATCACCTGGAAGCGGTAGCCGTCGATAGCGTCGCCCTCGATCTTCACCCGCTGGCGGTAGTCGTTCATGTCGCCGCAGATCGCCCAGTTTTTATCGGCTGCGTGCTCTTTGCCGAAGCGCTCCTCGATGATGCGGCGCACGGCTTGCGCCTCGGCGATGCGCACCGGCATCGTCGCCTCGCGGCCGTCGAGCCCATTGCGCGGCGAGCCCATCGATTTGAAATGGACGAGGTAAAGCGTCAGCGGCACGCCGCCGACCTTGATGTCGACCTCCAGGCAATCGCGCCGGAAGATGCGTTCATTGGCCAGGTTGCCGAGCGCCTCGAGTTCAGGCGTGTGCAATCCGAACTGCTCGAACGTGACATAGGCATGGCTGGTCATGCGCACGAATTCGATCGGCTGACCTTGCGCTGTCTCGTTGCGCATCATCAGGGCAACGTCGATGCCGCGCGAATCATTGCCGGCGGTGGTGTATTTCTGCCGGTAACCCTCGCCCACCATCTTGAAGAGATAGCCATACTCGAACGCCTTCAGCGCCTCGATGTTGTCAACCTCCTGCATGCAGATGATGTCGGCGCGGGTGGCGGCGATGGCGAGCGCGGTCAACTGGCGCGTATCGTCGGACTGTGCGATGGCGCGCGCCTGCTCCAGCATCCGGTATTCGGCTTCGCTCTGGATGTCGAAAAGCGCCAGCGTGCGGTCTTCGTTGAGCTGGTTGCGAAAGCCCGAGAAATCGAACCTGTTCATCAGGTTTTCGACATTGAAAGTGGCGAGGCGCAGCGACATGGGCTGACCTTTGCCTGCAAGCGCCCATGAAAACAAGGGCTGCTCGTCATGGCTGATGGAACCTTTCCGTTCATCCTCCGTTCAGACGCCAAGGTCCATCAATAGGCCACTTCCCTGGGGTATCCGGGCGTGGGGCCTGTATCACTTGGAGAGTGCAATGAGCTCGCTCTTTTCGTCCACAGTCAAATCCGGGCTGTTAGCGCTCGGTCTTTTCTCGGGTCTCACGGCGCCATCCGCCGCGGGCCCGATCCTGCAGCCGGACTTGTCGGTGCCGGCAAGCACCGCATTGTCTGACATCACACCGGTTCGCGACAGCTGGGCGGGCGGCAATGACCGCCGCTCCTTCAACGATTGGCAGTGGCGCCGCCACGACGGCCGTCGCTTTGCCCGGTCAGGCAACTGGAACAACGGCAACTGGAATGGCGGCAACTGGAACGGCGGCGACAACTGGCGCTGGCGCCATCACCGCCACCATCGCGGCCGTGATTTTGACACCGGCGCCGCAGCAGTTCTCGGCCTCGGCCTGGGTCTCGGCCTCGGCAGCATCTACAACAACGGCTACTACAACAACGGCTATTACAATGACGGCTATTACGTGCAGCCGGCGCCCCGCCGCTATTACCGCACGCAGCGTCTGTCCAGCGCCCATGTACAGTGGTGCTACGACCGCTATCGGTCCTACCGGGCCTGGGACAACACGTTCCAGCCCTATGATGGCCCGCGCCAGCAATGCTGGTCGCCCTACAGCTGAACTATAACCGACAATACACGACGGCGCCGCCCCATCGCGGCGCCGTTTTCATTTGGGAAAGACGGCTGGTCTCGGTCACCGCTAACCATATGTTTATCGGCTCAGCCTATCCGTGATATCGTGCCCCATCTGACGATCGCGCCGATCCGGTCGCGAAGGACGTGCCGTCATGGCCGACAACGAATTGCGAAACAAACACCGGCAGCGCGTGCTGAAAGGCGCGACGATTCTGACCGGCCTCACCAATTCCGAGGTCAAGTGCACGGTGCGCAACATGCATGCCAGCGGCGCCGAGCTGAAAGTGTCTATAGACGCGCGCGTGCCGGACGAGTTCCTGCTCTATGTGCCGGTCGACGGCATCGGCTACAAGGCCATCGTGCGCTGGCGCCGCGACGACCGCATCGGCGTCGAGTTCACCGGCACCGAGCCGAAGCCGCATTGGCACTATGGCTGAGCGTCCTGATCGATAAACCGGCATGAAAGAGCCGGCGGATCGCTCCGCCGGCTCTTTGCTCCCAATCCCGACGACTGCGGGTTAGTTCTTGGCCTTGTCGACCAGCTTGTTCTTGGAAATCCAGGGCATCATGGCGCGCAGCTTGGCGCCGACTTCCTCGATCTGGTGGCTGTCATTGTTGCGGCGGATGCCCTTGAAGCGCGACATGCCGGCGCGGTATTCCTGCATCCACTCCGAGGTGAATTTTCCGGTCTGGATGTCCTTCAGCACGCGCTTCATCTCGGCCTTGGTCTCGGCGGTGATAATGCGCGGGCCAGAGACATATTCGCCCCATTCGGCCGTGTTCGAGATCGAGTAGTTCATGTTGGCGATGCCCCCTTCATAGATCAGGTCGACGATCAGCTTGACCTCGTGCAGGCACTCGAAATAGGCCATTTCGGGCGCATAGCCGGCTTCCACCAGCGTCTCGAAACCGGCGCGGATCAGTTCGACCAGGCCGCCGCAGAGCACGACCTGCTCGCCGAACAGATCGGTCTCGCATTCCTCGCGGAAATTGGTCTCGATGATGCCCGAACGGCCGCCGCCGACGCCGCAGGCGTAGGACAGAGCGAGATCGAGCGCGTTGCCGGAAGCATCCTGGTTGACGGCGACCAGGCAAGGCACGCCACCGCCCTTCTGGTATTCGCCGCGCACCGTGTGTCCGGGCCCTTTCGGCGCGATCATAACGACGTCGACGGTCGACTTCGGCTCGATCAGGCCGAAATGCACGTTGAGGCCATGCGCGAAGGCGATCGCGGCGCCGTCACGAATGTTCGGCGCGATTTCGTTTTTGTAGATGTCGGCCTGCAATTCGTCAGGCGTCGCCATCATCATCAAATCGGCCCATTTGGCAGCGTCCGCCACGCTCATCACCTTGAGCCCGTCGGCCTCGACCTTCTTGGCCGTCGCCGATCCCGCCTTGAGGCCGATGGCGATTTCCTTGGCGCCCGAATCCTTGAGGTTGAGCGCATGCGCCCGGCCTTGGCTGCCATAGCCGATGATGGCGACCTTCTTGCCCTTGATCAGATTGAGATCGGCGTCGCGATCGTAATAGACACGCATCTTTTGCTTCCTTCCCGTAGAGATTAGAGGCCTTGCGGCCCGGTTTTTGCTCCATAAAGAGCGAGAAACTGCTGCGTTGCCCGGACGGCATCGCCGCCGATCGCCGCTTCAGTCAATTCCAGCCTGTCGCCGAGCAGGAGACGGATCTGCACGTCGCGGGCGACCAGCCCGAAAAAGGTCCGGAACGCCATTTCGGCATCCGTAAAGTCGAGCAGCCCGGCCTGCTTGCCGGCAAGCAGCACCGGCTTCAGCCGTCTGGCCAGCGCGAAACGGCCATTCTCCAGCACGATGGCGCCGAGATCGTCCTTTCCGGATCCGGCATGGCCGACCGCGACGCGGTTCAGCGCGATCGAGGTATCGCTCGAAATCACCTTCAGCCAGTCCGAGGCGAAGCCTTCCAGGCTTGCCGTCAGCGAGGCAAGATCGAGCCGCTCACCGTCGACCGGCACCACGCGCACTTTCGATGCCTGCCACTGCACGGTCGCCGTCAGCAGTCCGTCGCGGTCGCCGAACCATTTGTAGAGCGTTTCCTTCGAGCAGCTGGCGCGGCGCGCCACCGCCGTCATGGTCAGATTGTCGCCCTCCTCGACCAGCAGCCGCAAAGCCGCGTCCAAGACGGCCTTTTGCCGCTCTGTCAGCACTTCGCTGGTATCGATCTCGGCCCTTGCCTGCAACAATTTCCTGCCCATTCGATGAGGTCGCCGGGTCGCCTCAAACGGCGTACCGTACGTTACGGTTCGGCATATTGCGCAATCCTATGCTCGACGCAAGGGGTCAGGTAGAAAAATCGTCGACGTGAGAGCCGCCGAGCAAACCACGAGATTCTGACGGATCAATCATCGGCGGGCGGATGGCGCAGCTCTCCAAGCAGGCTCGCCAGTATCTTCAGCTCCTCCGCGGAGAGTTTTGCGCCGACCAATTCCGCAATCGACCGTCCATAGACAGCCCACATCCGTCGCCGCGTCTGACGGCCCTTGGCCGAGATGCGGATGGTCTGGCCGCGGCCGTCATCGGCAGCCCTGAGCTTCTCGACCAGTCCGTCTGCCTCGAGGCGCGCCAGAAGCCGCGAGATGTTATACTGCGCAAACAGTGTGCGCTCAGTCAGCTGGAATGGCCGCAGCCCGCCCTCACCCGCCTCGGCGAGTTCATGCAGCACGTCATACCAGTCGAGCGGCGGCAAGCCGCTAGTCTTCAAAGCCTCTTCCGCCTTTTCGATGAGCTGGCGCGAAACCCGCATCAGGCGGGCCCAGGCCTTGACGGCTTCGGGCGAAGGCGTGGTTGTTTTGGTCATGACCCATCCTAGGCGGTAGATGCAGTTGCATCAAGCTTGACGGTCAATGCACTTGCATCTATATGCATGCAACTGCATCGATCCGGGAAAGATCCATGAAACACGAAATTTGCAAAGTCGCCGACGTCCCACAGACGGGCAGCCTGATCGCACCATTCTTCGGCCGCGAGGTCCATATCTGGCGCAGCGGTGAGCGCATCCGCGCCGCCGCCAATGTCTGCCTGCATTTCGGCGGGCCGCTCGACTGCAAGGACGGCAAGCTGGTCTGCCAATGGCACGGTGCCGCCTTCGACATGACATCAGGCGACCGGATCGAAGGTCCGGCGCCAAAAGCGTCGCGACTGATGTTCCTGTCGACGCGCGTCGAGGACGGCGCGTTGAACTATGTCTGGGGAGAGTGACATGCCTGAGAAGAATGAAATGACTGATAAGAATGAAATGACTGGCAAGCTCATTCTCGTCAGCCATCATCTATGCCCCTATGTGCAGCGCGCGGCGATCTCGCTGGCCGAGAAAGGCGTGCCGTTTGAGCGTGTCACCATCGACCTCGCCAACAAGCCGGACTGGTTCAAGGCGATTTCGCCGCTGGGCAAGGTGCCGCTGCTGATCGTCCAGGCAAATGGCGAGGAGACGGTGATCTTCGAATCCGCCGTCATTCTCGAATTCCTCGAGGAGACGCAAGCCAATCCTCTGCATCCGGCCGACGCCTACGCCCGTGCCCGGCATCGCGCCTGGATCGAGTTCGGCTCGGCGACATTGAACACCATCGGCCGGTTCTACTCGGCTTCGACGGAGGCCGCCTTCCTGGCAGAGTCCACGGCACTTTCGGCCATGTTCGATCGTCTGGAGGACGAACTGGCCGACCAGGCCGGACCGTGGTTCAATGGCGAGCGCTTTTGCCTCGTCGATGCCGTCTACGGCCCGGTCTTCCGCTATCTCGACGCCTTCGACCGGATCGGCAATTTCGGCATTCTGGACGGCAAGCCATTGGTCCAGGCCTGGCGCAAGGCGTTGAGCGAACGCGCCTCGATCAAGGGTGCCGTGGCGCCGGGCTATCCGCAGCGGCTGCGTCTATTCCTGCGTGCGAGAAATTCGTTTCTCTCGACCCTGATCCCGCCGGATGATCTGGCCAGTGCACCTCCTCTAGCCCGATCCGCCTGAACGGATCGATCAGCGTGCCGGCCACCATCGAGGCAAGCACGCTTGGCACTGGCGGGATTTTGGCGATGGTTGCCACCAGCCTGTCGCGGAAGAAGGGCAGCATCGTGCCGTCCGACTGGTAGAACGGCGTCAGCGCCAGCGACAGCAGCTGGAAGATTCGGACATGCCATCGCCGCGCCCGGGCGTAGCTTTCCAGCGCTGCCTCGACGTTGCCCGTTTGTGCCAAGGCATGGCTGAGTGCTGCCGCGTCGAGCAGCGCCATGTTGGCGCCTTGCCCGAGCTGCGGGCTGGTCGAATGCGCGGCATCGCCGATCACGGCCAGCCTGCGGCCGGCCGGCAGCTTCATCGTGTGGTGGCCGTAGCGCGCCAGCGACAGCTGGTCGAAGCTGTCGATCTGGCTGGTGAACGCCTCGCACTGTGGCCACAGCGAGACCAGTCTCGCCTTCCATGCGTCGAGCCCTGCCGCGCGCACGTTTTCGGCATCCGCCGGCTTCAGGCTCCAGAAGAACGCCGCCATCTTTTCCCCGCCCGGTTCCGGTCGGCCGATCGGCAGGACGCCGATCATCACGCTGGCCTTGTCGTAGCGCTGCAGCAGCGCATTTTCGTCGAAGCCTTGGCGCCAGCCGAGCGAGGCCCAGAACGCGCCGTAAGTGAGCTGCCGCGGCTGGGCCGGATCGTTGAGGCACCGGCGCAGCTTCGAACGCGAGCCGCTGGCGTCGACCACGAGGTCGAACGGCCCTGCCCTGCGGCCCCCCACCGTTCGGCTCTTGTCGAAGATCAGGATCGCCCGCTCACCGACGTCCAGCGTCTCGATCTCGACACCGGTTTCGATGGCGATGCCTTGGCGCTGCGCGGCGCGAAACAACATGTTGAACAACGCCGCCCGGTGCACCGCCAGCCCGAAACGGTCGCCAGGCTGCGCATCGTAGCGCACGGCGAGCACGGTGCGGCCGCTCGAGGCATCGGCGCCATGCAGACGCTCGATGCGGCTCCCCAGCGCCAGAATGTCGTCGAGCAGGCCGAGATCGGCGAGCACGCTCAGCCCGGTCGGCTGCAGGATCAGTCCGGAACCGACGGGCTTGGGTTCCTCGAAACGTTCGAAGATGGTGACGTTGTGGCCCGCGCGCTTGAGATAGAGCGCGGTAGCGAGCCCCGCCGGGCCGGCGCCCGCAATCGCGATGTCGAGAGATTTTTCCATTGCCCGCCCAACCACTGGCCGGACAATCCTTCAGCGCCATTGTCAAATCAAGCCATTGCTGCATGGACCAAAATATCAGCCACCGGCGTCGAAGGCAGCGCGCGCCTTGCGCACCGCACCATGGTTGAGTTCGGCCCACAGGATCAGTTGATGCAAGGCGCCGAACATCGAACGGCCGAGATCGGTCAGGCTGTATTCGACGCTTGGCGGCTTGGTCGGGAACACTTCGCGATGAACAAAGCCGTCGCGCTGCAGATCGTGGAGCGTCTGGGTCAACATGCGCTGCGAGATGTCGGGCACCAGGCGCCGCAACTCGCCGAAACGATAGGGCTGCTCGGCGAGCGCCGCCATCAGCAGCGAACTCCATTTGCCGTTCACACCCTGCATCACGTCGCGAACCGGGCAATCGGCAATGTTTGCGCCATCGCTGGTGGCTTTGAATATATTGAGCTTGGTTCTCAGATTGACGACCTTGCCGTCCATGGCTGCTGGTTCCCTGGCGGTGCCTACCTCCCTAAAAACTGCCTTCTTTACGGTGGCCGGTCAATTCTTATTTTAGTGCTGGTCTCTTTTTGAGACTGTCAGAAGCACCCGCCACCCGGCGCAATTTCAGGATCCCCCATGACCGCAACCCTTCTCGTCACCGGCGCTTCCGGCCAGCTTGGCCGCGGCGTCATCAACCACCTGCTGGACACATTAAAGGTCCCCGCAAACCGCATCATCGCCACCACCCGTACACCCGCCAACCTTGCCGATCTGGCGGCGCGCGGCGTCGTCGTCAGAGCCGCTGACTTCAACGACCCGCAATCGCTTGCCGAGGCCTTCGCGGGAGCCGACCGGGCACTCGTCATCTCGACCAACGAACTTGAGGTACAGGGGAAGCGGCGCGAGCAGCAGCTTGCGGCGGTGACGGCGGCCAAACAGGCTGGCGTCGGCCACCTGCTGTACACCTCGATGCCCAACCCCGAGCCTGGTTCGCCGGTTGTTTTCGCGCCCGACCACTACGACACCGAACAAGCGATCAAGGCGAGCGGGATCCCCTACACGATATTCCGCAATGGCTGGTATAACGAGAACCTGTTCATGGCGTTGCCGCAGGTTCTGGCGTCGGGTCAGTGGTACACCTCCGCCGGCGACGGCGCCATTTCCTACGGCACGCGTGACGATTTCGCGGCGGCGATCGCAGCGGGGCTCGCCTCGGACAGCAGCGAAAGCGCGACTTACACGCTCACCGGCCCCAGTGCGTATACGGCTGCCGAAGTGGCGGCGTTGGTCACCGAGGTCACCAGCAAGCCGATCAAGGTCATCCAGCTTTCCGACGAAGCCCTGACCGAGGGAATGAAGTCGGCCGGCCTGCCTGAACCCTTCGCCAAGGTGCTGGTTTCATTCGACGCCGCCGCCCGCGCCGGTGACCTCGGCATGGTGACCGACGCGGTCGAAAAACTCTCCGGCCGAAAGTCGGTGCCGCTGAAGCAGTTTCTGGAGACGAACAAGGCTGCACTGGCCGGCTGAAAGCTGCCGTTGCGGGACGCCGAGCCCTTAAGGTTCGGCCTCCCGCACAATTACTTACGTCGCTTGACCAGTCCCAGCCGAATCAGGCTTTCGCCCGTGGCAATCAAAGCATCTTCGCGCGAGCGTGGCGCCCAGCCGAGCACGCGCACCGCCTTGGCGTTGGTGGCGTTCTTGACCTTGCCCAGTTCCGTTGCGAGTTGTGCCGCTTCCGGATTGAACAGCCCGATGATGCGCACCAGCCAATCGGGAAACTCCCGCGTCGAGACGCGCGACGCCGCCGGCCCGAGCCGCGTCTTCAGGGTCTGCGCGATCTCGCGCACCGTCATGAAATCGCCGGCGACAGCCAGGAACCGTTCGCCCTTGGCGGCGGGGTGGGTCATGGCGCGAACATGCAGATCCGCCACGTCGCGCGCGTCGACGACGCCGAAGGACAGGCGCGGCAGCCCAGGCACGGCGCCGTTCAGCATGCGCTGGACAAATTCGGTCGAGGTCGAATGGTCCGCGCCGAGCACCGGTCCAAAGATGCCAACGGGATTGACGACCGCAAGCTCCAGCGCGCCGCCCTGCTCGGCGATGAAATCCCAGGCCGCGCGCTCGGCGAGCGTCTTGGACTTCACATAGGCGCTGACCTTGCCTGCCGGATCGGTCCAGTTTTCCTCGTTGAAAGGCTGCCCATCCGCGCGCATCTTGCCATAGCCGACGGCCGCGAAGGATGAGGTGAGCACGACGCGCCTGACCCCGGCATCCCGCGCCGCCCGCAGCACGCGCAACGCGCCCTCGCGCGCCGGAAGGATCAGGTCATCCTCATGCGTGGGCACGCCGGGCGGAAAAGGCGATGCGACATGCAGCACGTAATCGCAGCCGGCCACCGCCGCCGGCCAGCCTGCGTCGGCCATCAGATCGGCATGGGCGAATGAAAGGGCGTCACCGGGCTCCGTGCTACCTGCCTTGAGCATGGCGAGCACATCGGCTTCGCGCCTGGCCGATCGCACGGAGGTGCGGACGCGGTAGCCGGCCTTCAACAGTTCGAGGATGCAGTGAGCGCCGAGGAAGCCGGACCCGCCGGTGACCAGCACCAATTCGCCGCTCATATTAGCCTCCTCGACGATTTATCCGTTCGAGACCCTCAGATCGCCACCTGCGTGCCGATCTCGACCACACGTCCGGTCGGGATCTGGAAATACTCCGTCGCATCGGCCGCCGAGCGGG
>NZ_JAMYRV010000065.1:0-24838 GCF_040321555.1 Mesorhizobium sp. M0317
CGAAACGGGCGACGACGGACTTGCCGCCGACTGATGACAAACCGCTCAGCGGCAGCGCAAGATCGTTCATGGTGGGTGTGGTCTCCGGGAAATTTCGGATCGGCTTATGCAACCAAATCCTACGTCATTTCAAGGCTTGCGCCACATCCACCAACCCCCATGAATTTTTCAGGCTAGCAGAGAGGGTGCTTGCGGTGCACTCACTGAACGAGATCGCAAATGGACGCGCGTAACCACCAGAAGAAGCGCGCCGGCAGCCTGGGCGGGGGGCTTGGGGGTCAGACTGCCGGCGCACGCCACTCACGAAGAGCGGCCCCTTTTCGTGGTTCGAACGCCCATAGTCAACCCGGAAACGTCAGGATGCCCGCCATGTTAATTTCAGAGCGGCGCGACTCGCCATGTTGGACGATTCAGCCCGTAGGCCGAGTTGATGCTCAAGCCAGCATCGCCTTGCCGAACTAGGAAGAGTTCGCCGTTACAATCCTTCGTCGCGAGCCGATGCCGTCGTGCACGTTTCGTAGCACTCCGGGCGGCTATATCGCTTTGTTGTTCGGCGAGCTGCGCCAGAAGGCATTCGCATCCAATCGAATCAAGGGTCGACATCAGCCGCAAGCTTCACATCACAACAGCTAGTCCACCCATTGCAGATCATCCGACTGATCAGGCGGCGTCCGAAATGTCCAACTCCGACTCAAGAATTCCCACAGGTATGGAAAGCGATTTCGCTATCCGATCCCGATAGCCCTTGCTGTACCTCAGACCTCGCTCGATGTTTTGGATTTCCTCAGCGGCCAGCCCGCACGCGACCGCCAGGTCGTCGATCGAATATCCAAGGTGCTCGCGATAAGCGCGGACGATGTGGGTTCCCTGGGACATAGCCGTCAAGACTGGTTCGGGAATGCGCGAATCCTTCATAAACATCTCCAAGAACTGGGAGCTCCCTCGGAGATTCCTCCCCGCGGCGCACACCTAGCAAATAAAAAAAATGGTCGTCCATTCGGCCGAACCGGCCTCATGATGGGCCGCTGAACTCGCCGGGCCGGAATATGGCGGCTCACCTGCTTCTGATCAAGTATCAAGGCTACCCGTGCTGAGAGCCTGGTCGGCGTAGCGCATGCGACCTGCGATCCTTCGTGGACCATTCTCGCCGATGGCTTTCTTGAACAGCAACTCGAACTTTCGGCACGGACACTGCCAGCTTCGGCAATCTCCACCGGCGAGGCAGCGAAAGACCCGCTCGTAACCGCTACCGAGTTTCGCAATTGCAGCAAACAATGGTCATCTGGTTTGATCCGGGCTTCGGATCCAGACAAGGGGTACCGCTTTCCTGGAGGCGCATCGCCACCTGTACAGGTTCACAATCATTCGACCGTGACCGATTTTGCGAGATTGCGCGGCTGGTCTACATCCGTCCCCATGAAGAGCGCCGTGTGGTAGGCTAGAAGCTGTATCGGGAGCGAGAAGATCATTGGCGCGATAATCTCGTCGACAACCGGCAGCACGAGCGTGTGCATGGTTTCGAGTTTCGATACGGCTGCCCCTTTTTCATCGGTGATGAGGATAATCCGCCCTCCACGGGCAGCCACTTCCTGCATGTTGGAAACGGTCTTGTCGAAAAGACGGTCATGGGGCGCGATGACGATCACTGGCATGTTCTCGTCTATCAATGCGATCGGCCCGTGCTTCAATTCACCCGCTGCATAGCCCTCGGCATGGATGTAGGAAATCTCCTTGAGCTTCAGCGCACCTTCCATCGCTAGCGGGAAACTGGTGCCACGGCCGAGATACAGGACGTCACGACACTTTGACAGTTCGCGCGACAAGAACTCGATTTCCGGCTGGATGCTCTCGAGTACGTGGCCCATCACGCGCGGCAATTCGGCGAGGCTCCTGACGAGCCCCTGCAGCTCGTCTTCGGGGACGGTCCCGCGGGCTCTGGCCGCGCCGATGGCGAGTGCTGCTAGAACGGCAAGCTGGCAGGTAAAAGCCTTGGTAGAGGCGACGCCGATCTCCGGTCCGGCAAGGATCGGGAAAACCGTATCGGCCTCCCGAGCGATGGTCGATTCGCAGGCATTGACGATAGCGCCAATTTTCAGCCCACGCTCCTTGCAGTACCTCAATGACGCAAGCGTATCGGCGGTTTCGCCGGACTGCGAGATGAAAAGAGCTGCCGACTGCGGCGGCAACGGGATCTCGCGGTAACGGAATTCGGACGCAACGTCGATTTCAACCGTCAGGCGCGCATAGCGCTCGAACCAGTATTTTCCGATCAGTCCGGCGAAATAGGCGGTCCCGCAGGCAGAGATCGCCAAGCTCGGGACCTTGGCGAAATCAATGCCAGGAACCATGTCGCGACTGTCTATGATGTTAATGTAATGACGGAGAGCATGGGCGATGACCTCGGGCTGCTCGTAAATCTCCTTCTCCATGAAGTGGCGATGGTTGCCCTTGTTGGCGAGATCGGCCGCGGCCGTGGAGATATGGCGCGGACGCTCGACGGGACGGCCGTCGACATCGAAGATATGGGCGCCCGAATTGCCGACCACGGCCCAGTCGCCGTCGATGAGATAGGTAATTTCATTGGTGAAGGGAGCAAGGGCGATCGCGTCGGAGCCCAGGAACATCTCGCCGTCGCCGTGACCGATCGCGAGCGGTGGTCCGTTGCGCGCCGCCGTGATGGTCGACGGTTCATCTTCGAAGAGGATGGCAAGCGCATAAGCGCCCTTGACGCGTTTCAGCATGGCACGCGTGGCCTCTTGCGGCCTCATGCCCTCTCGGCGGTATCTTGCCAAGAGATGCCCAACGACCTCGGTGTCGGTGTCGGTCTGGAACTCGGCGCCATCCGCCGCCAATTCGTCCTTCAGCTCGGTGAAATTCTCGATGATGCCGTTATGGACTACGGCGACACCGTCGCTAAAGTGCGGGTGCGCATTGCGTTCGGTCGAGGCCCCGTGGGTTGCCCAACGCGTGTGGCCGATGCCGACGTTGCCGCTCAGCGGCTCTTCCTTCAGTCGCGTCTGGAGATTGACGAGCTTGCCCTCGGCGCGCCGGCGGTGCAAGGCACCCTCGATGATCGTCGCAACGCCGGCGGAATCATAGCCGCGATATTCCAAACCCTTCAACGCGCCGATCAACCGATCCGACACCGGCTGTTGCCCAACGATGCCAACAATCCCGCACATGTTCGTCTCCGCATCTTTGCGGGCAGCACCAGCCCACGCGAGACGGATACCCGTCCGGCCGCTTTAAGTGGCGGCCTTGTAGTAGAATTCCATAATATTGGTAAAATTGATTGTTGTGATAACTACCATCCACCCGATGGATAGGTCGGCGGCTGTGGAGCCACGACCCAAACTTCTATTCGCGCCTGACGCTCTTATGAGGATTGCAAACTCACACCCGCGGCAGGATCACGGCCTCGGAAAGGCCAGGAGGCCTTGGACAGTGGACGGACGACGGGCCTGCGGCCCCTTGTCAGGCAGTCGGCATCTAGGAGCATGGTGCCGCCGACTTGGGCATCGGCGATGGTCTGTCTTGGCGACAGCCTGAGTTCGCTTCAGGACCGTCGTCGTCTCGCGCGGCTGCCGGTGTCAGTTGACGATAACAAATGTCCGCCGGGGGCGAGCGCCTCGCGCACGGCACGTGCCAGCCGCGGTCGGTCCGGGACGCCGTCGAAGGCGTTGGCCGTGAAGACTCACGGGGCGTGACACCAGAGTAGCGAGTTCGTAGCGCGTAGCCGGCGACGAATTCGCAATTGGTCGCGCCGGCGCCGGTCAGCCGGCGCTGCGCGGCCTCCAGCTGGCCGGCGTAGTGCGACGACATGGCGGGTGATCGTGGCGATCGGCACAGCCGCCCCGCAACAGAGGTCGACCACCTCCATGCCCGGCTTCAGCCCGGTTGTCGCAAGCGCCATCTTCGCTGCGGTCGCGCTTGTCATGCTGCTCTTTCCTGGCCTTTGCAAGAACACGAACCTCGGCTTCGGTCGGAATGGCAATGTGGCGAAGGGCGACCCGATCTGCGTCAAGCTCATCGCCAGGGAAGAGGCGAATGATGAGCAGCCCCACTATCGCCTGATCACCACCGGCGGCCGCCGATGTTCCCAGCATTCGCGTTCCAAGGTCGGCATGTCGTGCTCCTCGCTGGCATAGCCGAGGCAGAAATAGCCGATCAGCGTCCATTCGGGCGGCGTGTCGAGAATTTCGGCCATCTCGGTCGCATCGAGGATCGACACCCAGCCCATGCCGATGCCCTCCGCCCGCGCCGCCACCCACAGTGTGTGCACTGCCATGACGGCCGAATAGTCGATGGTCGCCGCCATGGTCATGCGACCGAGCCCATGGCCTTGTCGGGTCGTGCGGTCGGCGAAGACCGCGAATTGACAGGGCGCCTCGTCGAGCCCGGCAAGCTTCAGCCGGGCATAGAGTGCGGCGCGCTCTCCCGAAAAGCGCGTGAGCGCCTCGGCATTGCAGCGCTCGAAGCAGTCTCTCACGGCAGTGCGCCGCTTGAGGCTCTCGACTACTACGAAGCGCCAGGGCTGGCTGAGGCCAACGGAGGGCGCAATGCTGGCGAGCTCGAGCAGGCGTTCCAGCGTACCCTCTGGCAGAGCCGTCGGCTCGAAGCGCCGCACATCCCTGCGCCAGCGCAGCAGCGTGATCAGCTCGGAGCGAAAATCGTCGGTGAAATCTGGAGTTGACGGCATGGCGGTCTCGTTAGGTATGGATTGGCATTAGGGAGTACAGTGTGGACAGCCTCTGCCTATTGCCAAGCTGGCTTGTTGCGTCCGACAATCGCGTCATGCGACCCCAACCGCAAACGATAGAAAAATCTTTCCTCGTGGGCGGCGCTATTACGATGCAATCGACCAAGCCAGTTTCGATCAGCTCGCACCGCGGTGAATCGTGTACCAGGCCGTTGCTAAATGCGCCATTGACACTCAGGCGCACCCGTATCGCTCACCAGGCCTCGGAATGCAGAGAACGTCGGCCTGGAACGCGGAGACGGCGACAGGCATCTCAGCTTGCATATGGTCGTTCCTGCCGCACCGCCTGCAACTCAGTTTGCTTCCGACCACGTCGGCCTCGACGTCCCCGAAGATTCCCCAGGTCATTCGGCAGATACCATCGTCTGTCGTCATAGCGCCGCAGCGGACAGCACCAGCTGCCCAGTTTCATTTGGTGCATCGCTGAGCTTCCAGTCGCCACCGCAATTTCGTCTTCCACCAGCGTCAGGCATGACCCAAATTGGAGCTCATCCCTCTCACAGTCGATTCGCGCTTGAACTATATGTTCTACTTTCGTTCACTGTTCGGACGACACATTAGAAAGAGCTGGAATGGAATCTATCATCAGCCCTCGACAGCCGCCAAAGGTGGCCGCTGTTCAAGCCCGCCGAAAAATTTGGATGCCGTTCACAAGGGGAGAGCATTGGTAGGACCATTCCGGCACCATCTACCTCTTTGTTCTTCTCGGGGAACATCGCCCGGGCCAGTGGTCTCAATCGTGACCGGAGAGTAAAAATAACTGACGCGCATCAGGGCTCGCGCATGTGGAACGAGATGAGCATCCCAGTTACTGGCACATTCTACAATCAGCTACCAATTGACAAAACGTAAGGCAGGAGACGGTTGAGACGTGGAAGGTGTTCGACCGTCGTACCGCAGAGTCGCCATAAGTCGCATTTAGGAGGTCCTGATATTTGATGCAAATGGCTGGGAACGTTGCTCACCCTCAACTCGGAGGTGACCGTTACCATAAACAGCGGATGGGCTGGTGCCGTCATGAAGTTGGAGGGCGACTTGCCTCCTCTAGCCGTTTTCGCAACCTATTCCGTCGCCGTCTCGGTCAAGATCATAGATATCGGTGCCCACGACAGAGACCGGCCCGTGTACGTATGCGGGACCATTGCCCTTTCCGGAGGAACAGTCGACATCGCTGGCGATTGGAACACAGGCGCCTGTGTAGTTAGGGTCGCAGGATTCTTGGCCATGAGCGCTGCTGATGAAGGACGCCAGACCCAGAGCGACCGCGCCTAGACGATGAAACCGCATCAAACACCCGCCAGCCAACACCCAAGAAATCTTAGCGGGCATTTTAGCTCCATGCAATATTAGCGCTGGCTTGGGCGCCTATATATCACCACCAAGCTCCAAAGAGACAAGTTATTGCCCCACTGCAATGATCAAGATCGCGTTGAGGGTCGCGCGATGGCGGGCTACTTGATTTCGGTTTGCCAGATGCGCGGCCAAAGACCGACGCGTGCTGCCAGGCATATGCATCTGCGGCGGGGTTTGACTTTGATTTTGCGAGGCAGGAAGGTTGCTTGCTGTACAGAGGAGCTTATTGCCGAGGTCGAGAATCTTAGTGCAGATCGATGGTAGTGCATCCACATCAGTCTGATTTTCGACAGCCGTCGTCGAGCCGGAGTGCGCATCTCCCTCTGCGGTGAGGCCTCCGTAAGCGTCTGCGACGACTGACAGAGTCGACAACCACGCGCTTCGTTCAGCCCCCCGAGGTGATCATGGCTGAAAGCGGTCCTACAAGGGCGGGCGATGTTAGCCGTCAAGGCCGACAAAAGGCAAACGCTGTGGGATCGTGTGCAGGGCGAGGTCGGCGTCCCGGTCCCGAAGGAGCATAAGAAGGACAAGGCGGAATGGCTGAAGCCGGGACTGGTCGGCCGGGTCAGGAGGTCGAAGAGCGAAGAGAAGCTGCGCCACGCAGGCTACCGGATTTCTGGGAGGATAACCAAAGAGCGCGGTCAGTCTTGGGTATATGTACGATTGTTACCCAAGCGGCGGCCGGCATGGAACTCTCATCCTCGTGGAGCTAGGGTTGTGCTATGGCACAGCCCTTTCAATCCGCCCCAGTGAGAGCTTCATTTCAGATGATCGTGGACCACTATGAGACAGCGGTTTCACTCCAGGAGCGCATTGTAACTCGCGTTCGACAACGCAATTTGTCAACGAAAGGTGATGACGAATTTCTGGAGCATCTGAATGCCGCGTTAGAGCGGGTGCGCCAAAGCTTGGCTCGGGCCGATTAACGTAATTGATTAAAAAATGGGACATCCGCGGTCGGCAGGCATACAGTGTGCCATCGACGGCAACTCTAAGGGCGTCCGTCGGCTGTGAGCGATCAACATGCTTCCGCCCCAATAGGGAGAGGGAGCTATGACAGACTCCAGTTCACAAACTCACACTGCCGCGCAACGCGACACCGGCCAAAATTCGATCTATCGCAATTCGCTGCTGCTACGAATGTGCTCGGCAGATTTGGCATTGCTGCAACCTCATTTCGAAAGCGTCTCCCTTGGGCTGAAGACGCATCTCGAAGTGGCGGGGTCACCAATCAGCACCGTGTACTTCTTCGAGAGCGGTCTCGGGTCAGTGGTGGGCGAGCTGCGGCCTGGTATCGAAGCTGAGATCGGAATCATTGGTTGTGAGGGCATGACCGGCTCAGCGCTTATCATGGGCGATGACCGGTCAACGCACGATTGTTACGTCCAATTAGAAGCCCGAGCCTTTGTTATCGACGCGGGCCTCTTCACCAAGGCGCTTCTGACAAGCCCAACCTTGCGAACCTTTCTGCTCCGCTACGTTCACTACTTTCACCTCCAGGCAAGCTTCACCGCGCTCAGCAATGCCCGGATGAACATAGTCGACAGGCTCTCAAGATGGCTGGTGATGTGTGATGATCGCGTCGACGGGAACAGCTTTGCGATTACGCACGAGTTCTTATCAGTCATGCTCGGTGTCAGGCGGCCCGGCGTCACCATAGCGCTGCAAACCTTGGAGGGCCAAGGTCTGATACGCTCAATGCGAGGAGAGGTAGTCATTCTTGATCGCGCGCGTCTAATTGCGCTGGCAGATGGGTCATATGGCAGGGCTGAAGCCGAATACGCTCGGCTAGTCGGCAAACTGCATTGATCGCAGGCGCCGCGGCGTCCGTAGCGCCGCGACGGTGATCGCCAACGAATGTGCTCGACAGGAGATGGTCGATCTCCTGCATTGGAGTCACGTAAGCCGCCTAGACAGAGCCTTCACCGCCGACGTTGCCGAGCATCGGGATCCAAGACGAAGCTGTCATGCCGGCACCGCTGCATGCGCCCCGCGAGGAACAAACCGCCCCTCGCCTTCGTTCAGGATCCCGAAGCACGATACGGCTGTGCACCACCTTCCGGCCACTCAAAGGAGACCCGAGACGACTTGGTCCGTAAAGGAGGTTTTCGAAGAGCATCTGAGGCTTCGCGCGGCAGGCGATATCGAGGAGGATCTCTTGGGCGCACTGCCATCTAACCTCGATTAAACAGGCACTGATGCGCTGGCTGGAGCAATGGCGAGACTCATTGCACCAGCCAAGTTCAGGGCATGTGCAGACAACCGCTTTTGGCCCGGAACAGATCGATTGGCGGCATAGCCTTATCTTTCCCTCACAACGGGAAGGCTGTTTCGGGACTTTTCGAAATCAGCGGATCACAGGCTCGCCATGGAAGCGGCGGCGCGATGGAGGAGAAACGCCGAAGCCAACTTCCATCATCAGCCGTGGCCTGTGCGACGGCACGGTGCCCATATGGAACCCGAACGGATCCTCGACGAAACCGAAACCGGCCTTGCCGGTCAGCGTGACCGGACTCTGCTTGCCGTAGACGTCCAGAATCTCTTGCGCTGGATGGCCGACGACAAGCGTGAATTGGTGCTTGAGGGCGCGGCGATCATGGCTGCCGCGAACATAGATATGCGGGCCGGTCCCCTCGTCGACGGGCACCAGATAGAAAAAGAACTTCAGCATCCGCCAGTCGTCCAGGTCGAAGTGGTATTTGCCGAGCGAAGCCAGGTTCTTGTCCGCGTCCGACGCCTGGCCGGTCGGGAAGCTCCACCAGACGCGCGTCGTGATCAGCGTCGCCTGGCCGCCGAGATAGTGCGCCGCGATATCCATGAGCAGCGGATCGTTTTGGATGGCAACGGCCGACTTACAGCCCAGAATGCGCTCGAAATAATGGCCGCTGAGCAACGGACGGCCAAATCGCGCCTCAGCCTCCGCATGCTCCGCCGGCATGAACTCGAGTCGGCGATCGAAATTGCCGAAACAAGGTGTGCACCTGGCGAATGCGGCTACATCTTCAGCCACCATTGCAGGCAGGACAAGGCCGGGAAAAAGCCCATCCATCCGCAGCGCGTCGACAACGTCGTGGCAATTGACACCGGCAAACATCGTGTCCTGGGCTCTTTGCGGCCTTCGGACCGGCTTTGCACCACGCCAGTGCATTCTCCGTGCCGGCATGGTGCGCGCCAACATGAACATGGGCAGCCACGCCGGGTTCTCGCGAATATCCGACAGGTAGGTCGGAATGCGTACGGCTATGCGACGCAGCATGCTGCCGTTTCGCGCGATTGTCTCAAGGCTTGCAGCGCCGGCTTTGTCGGAGTTCATAACGGTCATCGGGGTCCTCAGGTCATGAATGCACTTATCGACGAAGTTGGGTCCCGGTGTTTCGCCGAAACCCGATTCGCCGCGGAAGAACTAGGCGCTTGCCACGTTTTGTGCAACGCACCATTGCAGTGAGAAAATGGAGGTTGCGCGTTCGTATAAGACAATCGCAACCACTCCAATTACCTCAGGAACTGTCTGTAGCCGCCGCCCATCAGGTAGCGGCCGCGTTGGATGGCGCGACGTACCTGATCGCGAAGATGGCCGCCTGGATGACGCCAATCTTCTTCGACACGGCGTCTCCCGAACAAGGCAATGGCGACCTCCTGATGAGATGCTCCCGCCAGCGAGCCATCCAAAGCCTGCAGTACAATACGCAGACGCGCTCCGCGGTGTTCCGGCGGAAAGCAAGCAGCTGACACGCGGCGGCAATCATTGATGTCGTTCAGGAACTGAAGGGCAGCGACATGGAACTTGAGGTGCTGCGGCTGAAGGATCGCGTCGACATATAGCCGCAACGGGCGGAGGACGGACGCACCGGAAACGGCGATCTGCAGACTCCGGCAGTTCTCCCTCAGCAGCACGTGCTGCATGCCCGCAGCTGTCAGCAGGATGTCCTTGCAGCATGAGAGCGAAGAAAGGTGAAGCGGTTCAAAATCGTGGTCGAGCCCCAGCGGCTCCGCGGCCGCTCGTAGAATACAGGCGCAATCGCGCGGATCCCAAAAGACCCTCGCCGATGTAGCGTCCGACTGTGGCGCGTCCGCGAAAAAGGAGGCTCCATTGTCTTAGGAAAGCTGATTCTGTCGTCAACTCGATTATCTTCATGTCGGCCTGGGTTCCGACAAAGCAGGCGGACGGTGCCATTTTGGCGTGGTCGCGCTGGAATTGTGGATTGCGCCGAAGAAACTCCCAGGCCCAGCCAGTGCGTGGCAATCGTCTGGCGTAGTGGTAAGCGTCCTGGCGACGCCAGTCCGGCCAGCATACAAGGCCGACCGTCGCTTCCTTGGGCAAACCAGCATCCTTCATGGCACAGGTGTCCACAATGGCGCTATGCTGACGGGCCTAGAACCGGTTGCCACAGTACCGGTCCGCTCAGACGTCCCCTGCTGCGGATGCGCAAAAGGCTCGCGTGGGAAATCTCGAGAAACCCAGCCACCGCCTCCGTTTTGCCGACGCACTTGGGTTCTCCGATGCGCGACAATGGCCACGTAGCAAGGCGGAGGATCCGCTCCATGCGCGTGTCCGTCACCGTTACGATCCGGGTCAGATCCTTGGCCAAGCCGAACTCGATCATGCCCGCGAAGAGCTCGTAGGTGGCCTGGGCCAGCCCGCCCGCTGCCTTGGGCGCCGACGGAGGAAGATCGAGCGCGAAACGACTGCTCTCCCATATGTCGGTGGTCGAGGGCACGACGTCAGCACCCAGCAGCACCGGGAAGGTGTCGCGCAACATTGTGGGTCCGGTGCTGGGCAAAAGACGCACGCAACCGCGAATTCGCCAGTCGGATCCTTTGAGGAGCAGATAGACAGGCTTGAGAGCATCAAACGGATCGGATTCCATCTGGTCTTCGGTATCAACTTCCCAATCGAGCCTTTCCTTGAACACCCGAAACCTGAGCCCGTGCATCTCTTTGAGCTCGCCTGCAAAATCACTGTAAAAGTCTGGTGCTATCAGTTGCATCATGTTCGCCTCCATGTGGGATGTGTTCCCGCCATCGAAGGGCAAAGCTGACAGCGATGCAGCCTGTAGAGGTTTACAGGTATCGTGGCTGAGAATCAGGATCTCGTCAGGCCGGAGGCAGCCATTCGTGCAACGGCTTGGTTGATCGTTCGAACGCCAAACTTTGCCTTGGCGTTTTCCAGATGAAAGGTCACGGTGCGCTTTGAGACGCCGAGAAGCTGGCTAGTATCCCAAGCCGACTTGCCGCGCGCCGCCCATTTCAGACACTCGAACTCCCGCGGGGTGAGCGTTACACCATCCACCACGCGATGATCGGCGAGCCTTCGCCGGACATGGATATGAAAGTTGATGGCCACCAGCTGCAATGCTTTTTCGTAACGTGCCAGTGACCGCAACAGAGGCGGACGGGACTCGTCGGAAGCAAAGGTCAGGGCAGCAAACCGGCCGAGATGATCATGCATGGACATGGTCAGGCCGCCGCAGATGCCAAACTCAGCCGCACTCTCTAGAATTTGTTGCTGCGAATTCGGCAGACCGTGCCGAGCGCGATCCACACCCCAATCGAATGTATCCCAGCCTTGCAGCCCGCGCAGGATGACCGGATCGAGACTGTGGTACCGCTGTTGCAGATAACGTGACGTCCAGGATGAAGGATAGTTTGAAATCAATTGGGGGGCGTCGCCGGAGGCTGACGGGTAGGTGAAATAGGCGAATAGCGGGAAGTCGAAGCCGGCTGCAGCGGAGGCCATTGCCTCACAGAGATCGGCAGCATCAACACTTGCAGACAGTTGCTCGACGAAGTTCTCAAACACGCGATGCATGTGTCCTGTGCGTAACCTCCGTAACGCTCAATGCCAGGCAGAGACCTTTTTTTAGATGATCCCGGACGAATACGGCGCGTGCCGAGAACGTGGCTAATCTGTTGAACCAATCCGAAATAGTCTGACGTTGTCTATGAGCCGTGTGCCGCCGAGCCAGGCGGCGGCAAGCAACCGTGCCGGTCGATCGAGGCTTGTTATCGGGTGCAGATCTGCCTCATCGCGAAGTTCCAGGTATTCGACCTCGCGATAGCCTGCAGCCAGAATTGCTGCGCGAGATTCTGCAAGCGTTGGCAGGATGGGTGAGCCGCGCTCAAGCCGCTCAGCCGTCTTGAGCAGGACCGATGATAGCTTGGGAGCAACAGCGCGTTCCGCTGGCGAGAGCCGCACATTGCGCGATGATAGCGCAAGACCGTCGGCTTCACGGACTGTCGGACAAGCAACAATGGTGATTGGAATATCCAGATCCCGGGCCATGCGCCTGACCAGGTGAATTTGCTGAAAGTCCTTTTCGCCAAAGAAGCCGAAGTCAGCGCTGGTCTGCAGGAAGAGCTTGGCGACGACGGTCGCCACGCCGTCGAAATGCCCCGGCCGGAATGTACCGCACAGGCCTTCGCTGACACCGCAAACCGAAACGGTGGTGGCGAAGCCCGCCGGATACATCTCCTCTGCATCTGGCGCATAAAGCAGGTGCGCGCCAACCGGTGCCAGTTTGGCGGCATCCTCGTCCTCGGTGCGGGGATACGCGGCAAGATCGGCCTGGCTGTTGAATTGCTTCGGGTTGACGAAGAGCGTCACTATCACACGGTCTGCCTTCTCGAGTGCAGCGCGCACCAGGCTGAGATGGCCCTCATGCAGGACGCCCATCGTTGGCACCAGGGCTATCCTCACACCTTCGCAGCGCCATGCGGCGACGCTTTCGCGAAGCTGGTCAACGCTCCTGACGATCGGCACGCTCACGCTGCTTCTCCGCTCTTGGTGGCGTCCGTGTCGGCGGGCTTGGGCGCATCGGCAAACACGTGCTCTGCGGCGGGAAACTGGCGCTCCTTCACCTCGCGCGCATAGGAAGCGATCGCAGCCGCAGCCGCCTCCCGGAGTTCAGCATAGCGCTTGACGAACTTGGGCCGGAAGTCGCCGAAGAGGCCCAGCATGTCGTCGACGACGAGAATCTGGCCGTCACAGGCTGCCGAGGCACCGATGCCAATGGTCGGGGTCGCCACCTCCTTGGTGATCCGGCGGGCGAGCGCTTCAGGAACCTTCTCCAGGACGACCGCAAAGGCGCCCGCTTCGCTCACCGCAATTGCATCGCGCCTGATGCGCTCGGCATCCCCGCCCCTGCCCTGTACGCGGTAGCCACCGATGGTGTTGATGGCCTGCGGCGTCAATCCGACATGGGCCATGACGGGCACGCCGCGTGCGGCGAGGAAGCCGATCGTCTCTGCCATCGCTTCGCCGCCTTCGAGCTTGACGGCCGTGCAGCCGGTCTCGGCCATGACGCGCGCGGCATTGCGGAAAGCCTGCTCTGGGCTTTCCTCGTAGGAACCGAACGGCAGGTCGACCACCATCAGCGCCTGCTTGATGCCACGGCGCACCGCCTGGCCGTGCGTGATCATCATCTCCAGCGTGACACCGAGCGTCGAGGGCAGGCCGTGGAGAACCATGCCGACGCTGTCGCCGACGAGCACCACATCACAATGGGGATCGACAAGCCGGGCGACTGGGGTGGTGTAGGCGGTAAGGCAGACGAGCGGCGTCCCACCTTTGCGCGAACGAATATCCGGCGGTGTGATCGCCCTGGTGTCACCATAAGCGCTCATGGGACCCTCCTTCCCCTACGTTACCAGCTGCGGCTGTCGCCTTTGGCACATTTTTGTGCAGGTGCGAAGAGCAAAAAAATAGCCATGCAGCTGCGGGGTGTTGACGTGCCAATTGGCACGCTTACACTAAATCGATTAAGGTGCCCCCGAGTTGGCCAAATAATGGACGATCAGGCAATAGGACTCAGGAAAGACAGAGCCGCCGGCAAGGCCGACAACGTCAAAGTGGACTTGATCGCCTTTGTGGTCGCCGTAAACGGCAGTCAACCCTGTGTCCTCACCATCGGCCAGGCGGACACCTTGCCCTCCGGTCCATTTGCGCTTGAGCACCGATCGCTGCAATCCGGCTTGAGGGGGTGGGTCGAGCAGCAAACCGGCCATCGGCTGGGGTACATTGAGCAACTCTACACGTTCGCGGATCGGGATCGCATCGGCGCCGAGCGCCAGCAGCGCGTCATCTCCATCAGCTATCTCGCATTGACGCGCAAGGAACAGGCAGCGGGCTCGCCCAAGTGCGGATGGCAGAGTTGGTATGAATATTTTCCATGGGAGGACCACCGCTCCGGCACGCCTGCGGTCGTGCTGGACGTTCTGCGGCCGCGCCTGATCGAATGGGCAAACGGGGTTGGCGATTCGGCCACGCGACGTGAACGCTGGCAGCGGGCGACGATAGCCTTTGGCTTCGACGACCGCCTTTGGAACGAGGAACTCACGCTTCAACGCTATGAGTTAGTCTACGAAGCAGGCCTGGTCCAAGAGGCCGTAAGAGGGCGGGACGCAGGACCCCCGCCGCTGGTGCCCAGCAAGTCCATGGTCGCCGATCATCGCCGCATCGTGGCGACCGGCATTGCGCGGCTGCGCTCCAAGATCAAATACCGCCCAGTCGTCTTTGAGCTGATGCCGCCGGTCTTCACGCTTTTGCAGCTGCAGCGAACCGTGGAGGCGCTCGCCGGCAGGCTCATCCACAAGCCGAACTTTCGCCGACTGATCGAACAGCAGGAGCTGGTCGAGGAGACCGGAGAGGCCACCACTGAGACCGGCGGCCGGCCAGCGAAGCTTTTCCGTTTCCGCCACGCCGTTCTCGACGATAGGCTCATCGCCGGGACAAAATTGCCGCTGGCGCGGGGTTGACATCCCTTATACTCACAGCAAGTATATGCTGGTTATTTTCAGTTAGAGTATAAGCGGGAGGGGGTCGATGGGCGCCATGCTGCCTACGGCCGCGTTGCTCTACGAGCGCGTCCGACGAGTGATCCCGCCGAGCGAATGGCCGGCTTTCGCCGAGGATATCGAGGCGATCCTTGCGCTGAAGCGCGAGCGCAACGCGATCATCCTGGCGCACAACTATCAGACGCCCGAGATCTTCCACTGCGTGGCCGACATCGTCGGCGACAGCTTGGCACTAGCCCGCACGGCTGCGACGGTCGAGGCGCAAGTCATCGTGCTGGCCGGCGTCCATTTCATGGCCGAAACGGCCAAGCTCCTCAATCCGGGCAAGACCGTGCTCATTCCGGATCTCAGCGCCGGTTGCTCGTTGGCGGACTCAATCACGGCAGAAGACGTGCGCTTGATGCGCCAGCGTTATCCCGGCGTTCCGATCATCACTTATGTAAATACGTCCGCCGAAGTGAAGGCCGAGTCGGATATCTGCTGTACATCCGGCAACGCCAAGGCGGTCGTCGAATCCCTTGGGGTTCTCCGGGTGATCATGTTGCCGGACGAATATCTGGCCCAGAATATCGCCGCTCAGACAGATGTGCAGATCATCGCCTGGAAAGGGCGTTGCGAGGTGCATGAGCGCTTTACACCGGCCGACATCCGCGAGTTGCGCGAAAGCCATCCCGGCGTGGTCGTGCTCGCCCATCCCGAATGCCCGCCCGACGTCGTGGCTGAAGCAGATTTTTCCGGCTCGACGGCTGCCATGTCCGACTATGTCGAAAGGCAAAGGCCGCCACGTGTCGTGCTGATGACGGAATGCTCAATGAGCGACAACGTCGCGTTAGCGCACCCAGAGGTCGAGTTCATCCGGCCCTGCAATTTGTGCCCGCATATGAAGCGGATCACGCTTGCCAACATCCGCACGGCGCTCGAGCAGAACCACCATGTCGTAACCGTCGAACCCGGGATCGCCGGGCGCGCGCGGCTAGCGGTCGAACGGATGCTGGCAGTTTGAGCGCCGACCTCCGCAGCTTCTTCGGGCGGCCCATCATCATCGGCGGCGGCATCGCCGGACTGATGACCGCGCTTCAACTGTCGCCGGAGCCGGTGCTTCTTCTGTCAAGGTCGCTGCTGGGAGCTGACAACTCGAGCACCTGGGCCCAGGGGGGCCTGGCTGCAAGTTTCGGCGAAGACGACGATCCGGCAATGCACCTGGCCGATACGGTTGCCGCCGGGGATGGTCTCTGCGACAGAGACGTGGCGAGCCGCATCCTCCAAGCCGCGCCCAAGGCCATAGAGGGGCTTGCGGGCTTTGGGGTTCGCTTTGACCGCACGCCGGAAGGATCACTGTGCCTCGGATTGGAGGCCGCACACAGCCGACGTCGCATCGTTCATGCGCATGGGGACGGCACCGGGCGTGAGATCATGCGTGCGCTGATCGCGGCTGTGCGTTCCACTCCGTCGATAGTTGTCGTGGAGGGCGTGGAAGCGCGCCGGCTCGCAGTGCGAGAGAATGCGATCCGAGGCGTCTGGGCGAGCTGTTCGATCGCACCTTTCTTCTTCGGCTCACGGCGGGTGGTTCTCGCCACCGGTGGCATCGGGGGACTGTTTCTCGACACCACGAACCCTTGGGGCAGTTGCGGACAAGGCCTTGCGCTTGCGGCCCGCGCTGGAGCTGTCCTAGCCGACCTCGAATTCATTCAGTTCCACCCGACCGCGCTTGACGGCCCAGAACGCCCTATGGCGCTGGTCAGCGAGGCTGTGCGAGGCGAAGGTGCTGCCCTGATCGATGAAACCGGCCAGGCTTTTCTCCAGAGCGTGCCCGGGGCGGAACTTGCGCCTCGCGATGTCTTGGCCCGCGCCGTGTGGAACCATCTTGCGGACGGCCACCATGTTTTTCTCGATGCCCGACAACGGCCAGGCCCGGCATTCGCTCGACATTTCCCGACAATCGCATCAGCCTGCCTTGGAGCGGGCATCAATCCCGCGCGCGATCTCATCCCTATTCGTCCGGCCCAACACTACCACATGGGTGGCGTTGCCGTGGACTGCTCGGGCAGGACCTCCGTCAAGGGGCTGTGGGCCTGCGGCGAAGTCGCTTCGACAGGACTGCATGGCGCCAACAGGCTCGCCAGCAATTCCTTGACCGAGGCAATCGTGTGCGCCCGCTGGGTCGCTGAAAGCGTCGCCGGAACGCCTGCGCGCAGAACAAGGCCTGCGTTTGCGAACGTTTACCCACCGCCCGCTCCGATAGCCGTGCGCGTTTTTCTGTCGCGCGCACTCGGCATCGTCCGGGATGGTCAAGGGTTGAAAGCAGCCGCGCGTGCCTTATTGCCGCTCGCCGAAAGCAAGGATGCGGTCTCGGATCCGGCGGCTGTCGGGCTAATGATTGCTGTTGCCGCCTTGTTGCGCGAAGAAAGCCGCGGCGCTCATTACCGGACAGATTTTCCTCATCATGCGACTGCCGCCCGACGGTCCGAAATCACGCTCGAAGCCGCCTTGGCGGCTGCGCGGGCACTCGGACACTCGCCAAGCTCCGAAGGTGCAAAGTGATGATGCTCTCACCGCTCCCCACGGTCCTGCTTGAGCCGCTTGTCCGGGCATCTCTTCTTGAAGACCTTGGCAGAGCCGGCGACTTGACCACGGACGCCATCGTCCCGAAGGAATACCAAGCGGGAACCGTGTTGGTGGCGCGACAGTCCGGAGTTGTCGCCGGCATCGATCTGGCGATGCTCGCTTTCGGCATGATTGATCCTGGTGTCGAAATCTCCGTGGAGCGGGCAGACGGCTGCAATGTCGTGGATGGAGAGGTCATTGCATCAGTGGTTGGCCCGGCCCGAGCCATTCTCACAGCGGAAAGGACGGCACTCAATTTTTTGTGCCATCTGAGCGGCATCGCCACAGCAACGGCATCGATCGTCGCTGCGGTTCGTGGATATGGCGCGAAGATCGTCTGCACCCGCAAGACAACGCCCGGATTGCGGGCAGTCGAAAAGTATGCCGTGCGCGCAGGTGGCGGGTCCAATCACCGCTTCGGCCTGGACGATGCAATTTTGATCAAGGACAACCACATCGCCATCGCAGGCGGCGTCCGGCCAGCGCTCGAGCGAGCACGAAGAGCGGCCGGTCATCTCGTCAAGATCGAAGTCGAAGTCGATACTCTGGCCCAGTTGGAGGAGGTACTTGGCTTCGCTCCCGATGCGGTTCTGCTCGACAACATGTCCCTCCCCGATCTTCGCCGCGCCGTCGCAATGGTCGGTGGCCGCGCTATCACCGAGGCTTCTGGCGGGATCACGTCGCATACAGCGCGAGCGGTTGCCGCGACCGGCGTTGATCTGATTTCGGTCGGCCGGCTCATCCACAGCGCGCCGATCCTGGATATCGGCCTCGACCATCGGGGCTCATGATTGTCTGAGTAACGAACAGGATTGGGTCAACTATCCTTTCCGATCATCATAGTCAGATAGCAAGACCCGCAAGACAGACCGGAGGAACAGCATGGAGATGCAAACGGCAAGTTCAACGCAGACATCGCCGCACGCTCAATCGCCTGACCCGCCTGACGCTGGAGCGTGGACCCTGGAAAAGGCTCAGGCACTTTACCATGCCCCCTTCAACAATCTCCTCTTCCTGGCGCAGACCGTGCACCGCCAGAATTTCGATCCAAACAAGGTCCAGCTCAGCCGGCTGCTCAGCATCAAGACCGGAGGATGCCCGGAGGATTGTGGCTATTGCAGCCAGTCGGCGCGTCACGAAACCGGGTTGGAGGCGTCCAAGCTGATGGATGTCAGGCGCGTCATCGCCGAAGCGACCAAGGCGCGTGATGCCGGCGCCACCCGTTATTGCATGGGCGCGGCCTGGCGAAACCCCAAGGCGCGCGACATGGATGCGGTGGTGGCGATGGTCGAAGGCGTCAAGGCGCTGGGCCTGGAGACCTGCATGACACTCGGCATGCTCGATCTTGAGCAAGCCGCTCGACTGAAGCAGGCGGGTCTCGACTACTACAACCACAACATCGATACGTCAGAACGTTACTATAGCGAGATCATCGGTACGCGGAGCTTTGCCGAGCGGCTCGAGACGCTCGAGCACGTTCGCAAATCCGGCATCAAGGTCTGCTGTGGAGGCATTGTCGGCATGGGCGAGGAGCCGGTGGACCGGATCGACATGCTGGTGACGCTGGCCAATCTCCCGGAACATCCGCAAAGCGTTCCGATCAACATGCTGATCCCGATCGCCGGTACGCCGCTTGCAGACGCCAAGCCCATTGAGCCGATCGAATTCGTGCGCGTGATCGCGCTGGCGCGCATCATGATGCCGAAATCGCATGTCCGTCTGTCCGCCGGCCGCACCGCGATGACCGACGAGATGCAGGCGCTGTGCTTTTTTGCCGGCGCCAACTCAATCTTCGTCGGCGACACGCTGCTGACGGCGGACAATCCCGGTGAGGACAAGGATACCCTGCTGTTCCGGCGCCTTGGCATCGATCCGATGGAACTCGAGGCGCAATGAACGGGGCGCCGCTTGCCCGTTATGATGCGACCTTGCAGGGGCTAGCGCGCAAGGACCGGCTGCGGACGCTTTCGCCCCGCGCCGGGCTGGACTTCTCGTCGAACGACTATCTCGGGCTGGCCGCGTCCAGAAGACTTGGCGATGCGGTTGTAGCGGCGATTGCGCGGGGCACGCCGGTTGGCGCCACCGGGTCGCGGCTGTTGCGCGGCAATGCACCGGAACACGAGCAGCTCGAGGCAGATGCGGCGGCATTCTTTGGAGCCGACCGCGCGCTGTTCTTCGGCAGCGGCTACATCGCCAACTTCGCTCTGCTGAGCGCCCTGCCGCAGAAGGGCGATCTTTTGGTCCTCGATGAGCTCGTCCATGCCAGCATGCATGAGGGTGCGCAGGCCGGGCGCGCACAGTTCGTGCTGGCCGCGCACAACGACGCCACCGCTGTCGAGGATGCGATTACACGGTGGCGCGTCGCAGGCGGCATGGGATGCGTCTGGATCGCGGTAGAAAGCCTTTACAGCATGGATGGCGACTGCGCGCCTTTGGAGAGCCTGGTCGCGCTTGCCGATCGGCACGGCGCATTCATCGTCATTGATGAGGCGCATGCCACCGGCGTCTGGGGATCGGACGGCCGGGGGCTTGCCGCCGCTTTCGCGGGCCGCGACAACATCATAGCGCTCCACACCTGCGGCAAGGCGCTCGGCGCATCTGGTGGGCTCGTGACCGGGCCGAGGGCACTGTGCGAATATCTGATCAACCGTTGCCGGGCATTCATCTACGCGACCGCGCCATCGCCACTGATGGCGGTCGTGGCGCGCGAGGCACTCGCAATGCTCGCCGACGAGCCTATGCGGCGTGTTCAGCTGCATGAACGCGTCGCCAGCGCCGGCCGGTTGGTCAATCGCTGGGGTGTGACACCAAGTGGCTCTCAGATCCAGCCCTTAGTAATCGGCGATGTCAGGCGCACCATGGCAGTGGCGGCGCGCCTGCAGGCCCGCGGCTTCGACATACGCGGCATTCGTCCTCCGACCGTGCCCGAGGGCACGTCGCGGCTGCGCATCTCACTGACGCTCAATATTGGCGAAGCCGACATTTCCGCCATGGTCGAGGCGCTGGTCGAGGTGTTGGCCCAAACATCACCGGAGGCGATATGACCCAACGCATCGTCATCACCGGAACGGATACCGGAGTTGGCAAGACCGTGTTTGCGGCTGGGCTCGCCGGTTTGCTGGACGGCTTTTACTGGAAACCGGTGCAATCGGGCCTCGACGGCGAGACCGACAGCGAGGTTGTCGCGCGGCTTGCCGGCTTGCCCTCAGAGCGCGTGCTGCCGGAAGCCTACCGCTTGCGGAGCCCGCTGTCGCCGCATCGTTCGGCCGAGATCGACGGCGTGGCGATCAAGGCTGCCGATCTTGCTTTTCCCGTCCTACCGACGCCGCTCGTCATCGAAGGCTCCGGCGGCCTAATGGTGCCGCTCAACCGGCGCACAAGGTTAATCGACATCTTCGCTGAATGGCGGCTGCCCGTTATTCTGTGCGCCCGCACCACACTCGGCACCATCAACCACACCTTGCTATCGGTCGAGGCGCTCCGCGCCCGCTCCATCCCGTTGGCGGGCATCGCTTTCATCGGCGATGAGATGGCCGATACGCAACGGACCATAGTGGAATTCAGCGGTGCGCCGCAGCTCGGCAGGCTGCCGCACCTCGATGTGCTGACGGGCAAAACACTGAGGGACGCAATGGTTGCCGGCTTCGCCTTCGCCTCGATTACTGGAGGTGACTGATGTCGCAGTCTCATGTGTGGCATCCCTTCACCCAGCACGCGCTCGAGCCTGCGACCCCAGAAATCGTCCTGACTGAGGGCGCCTATCTCCACAGGGCCGACGGCGCCCGCATCCTGGACGCCATCTCCTCCTGGTGGGTCGTCACACATGGCCACCGCCATCCCCGCATCATGAAGGCAATCGAGACAACCGCGTCGAGCCTCGACCAGATTATCTTTGCGGGCTTCACGCACGAGCCGGCAGAGCGCTTGGCCAAGGCGCTTGTCGGCCTCGCTCCCGCTGGACTCGACTGGGTGTTCTATTCCGACAGTGGCTCGACCTCAGTCGAAGTCGCGCTGAAGATGGCGCTCGGTTATTTCCGCAACATCGGCGCGCCGCGCTCGCGCATCGTCGTCATGGAGCACAGCTATCATGGTGACACGATCGGAACGATGAGCGTCGGTGCGCGTGGCGTGTTCAACGCCGCCTACGAACCCTTGCTGTTCGAGGTCGACATAATCCCCTTTCCGGCCGCGGGGCACGAGCAGGAGACGCTGGATCGTTTCCAGGCTGTGACCCGCGATCGACGAGCCGCAGCCTTGATCGTCGAGCCGCTGGTGCTGGGCGCCGGCGGCATGCTGATGTATCCAGCATCGGTTCTGGCCGAATTGAAGAAGATCACTGAGGCCTCCGGCACGCTGCTGATCGCCGACGAGGTGATGACCGGCTGGGGACGCACCGGAACCATGTTCGCCTGCGAGCAGGCATCGATTTCTCCAGATATCCTGTGCACCTCCAAAGGCTTGACCGGCGGCACCATCCCGCTGGCCGTAACGCTTGTCACCGATGCCATCTTCCGGGCGCACTATTCCGAGGACCGGAAGAAGACGTTTTTCCATTCGAGCTCCTACACCGCCAATCCGATTGCCTGTGCGGCAGCACTCGCCAATGTCGAGATCTGGCGCGACGAACCAGTGGCCGAGCGGATCACGGCCTTGAGCGTGATGCAGGCCGTCGGGCTGCAACGCTTTCGGGACAATCCATATTTTGCCGGCTGTCGAGCCACGGGAACGATCGCGGCGCTCGACCTGCGAACCGGTTCCGCAGGTTATCTCGCCGAGATTGGTCCGAAGCTGCGCGCTTTCTTCCTCGAGCGCGGCCTGCTTGTGCGCCCGCTCGGCAATGTCCTCTACCTTCTGCCACCCTATTGCATCGCAGACGACGAGCTCGAACGAGTCTATGACGCCATCGAGGAGGCCGGGGAACGCTTCGGGTCCAGGCCATGAGCAAGTCGTCGCGCATTCTCGGACTTGGCCATCACGTGCCTGGGCGCAAGGTGGCCAATGCCGAGATCGAGAGCAATCTCGGCCTCGAGCCGGGCTGGATCGAAAGGCGTACCGGAATCCGTTCGCGCTTCTGGGCAACGGACGAAGACACGCTGTCGGGTCTTGCCACCCGGGCTGGCGACATGGCGCTGGTGAACGCCGGTATTGCGCGCCACGACATCGGTCTGCTGTTGCTTGCCACCTCGACACCCGACCATCTTCTGCCGCCCAGCGCGCCGCTGGTCGCACACAAGCTTGGCCTTGGCCGCGCAGGCGCGGTCGATCTGACCGGCGCCTGCGCTGGCTTCATCTATGCGCTCATGTTTGCGGACGGGTTCACCCGCCTGCATGGCAAACCAGCGCTGGTCATCGCCGCCAACATTCTCAGCCGCCGCATCAATCCAGCCGAGCGCGCGAGCTCAGTCTTGTTCGCCGATGCCGCCGGCGCCCTGGTGATCGGTCAGTGCGATGATGCTGATCGGGGCATTCTCGGTGCCTCGGTGGCTTCGGACGGCTCGCGCTACGGGCTGATCCAGATTCCCGCAGGAGGAAGCAACACGCCGTTCCATGGCGACCTCGACCTCGGGCAGACCCGGATGACGATGACCGACGGGCCCGAAATATTCGCAAAGGCCGTCGAGATGATGACCGATTGCTCGAGAACCGCGCTAGCCGCTGCGGGAGTGCGGCCACACAATGTCGGCCGGTTTGTGCCGCATCAGGCCAATACTCGGATTTTCGGCGCGGTCGCAAGAAACCTCGGCATTGCGGACCAAGCAATTGTCAAGACGATTGCCGAATACGGCAACTCTTCGGCCGCGACGGTCCCGCTGTCGCTCTCGCTCGCCAACCAGATGAAGCCATTCCAGCCAGGAGAGAAAATCCTTCTGGCGG
This sequence comes from Mesorhizobium sp. M0317, assembly GCF_040321555.1. Taxonomy (NCBI): domain Bacteria; kingdom Pseudomonadati; phylum Pseudomonadota; class Alphaproteobacteria; order Hyphomicrobiales; family Phyllobacteriaceae; genus Mesorhizobium; species Mesorhizobium sp. M0317. The sequence goes on from NZ_JAMYRV010000065.1 coordinate 23,384, forward strand.
CGGCGGGTGCGGGTCTCAGCGGCGGCGCTCTCGTGGTTGGAATCTAGCCGGCCGGCTCACGCGCGCAGGATTGGTCATGAATGGCAATAGGAGCAACAGAACCAATGCCAAATGGCCTTCTGAAGCTCGACATGACCAAGCTGACGCAGCACGACCCGTGCGAGCCTCTGGATGAGTTCAAATGCAACACCCGTTGCACAAATCGTACCATCTGAATAAAGCTCAATTACAAAGGGTGAGCCGCCCCATATATGTCGGATACCCGACATTGTTCACATAAAAGGCTCGATGCTTACACGCTCTTTGCTGGCTGCTCTTTGCTGTCTTCTCTTTTCTCTTTGCTCTTTGCTCTTCCGTCTTGACTAGCAGGAGCCTGCGGCTTATCTCATTGCCGCGTTAGCACTCGCTTCGGCTGAGTGCTAGGCATGCTCCGGCAACGGAGCACCGTTCAACATCCGCACCAAGGAAATCCAAAAATGGCAAAGTCGAATTTCCGGCCGCTGCATGACCGCGTGGTCGTACGCCGGGTCGAATCCGAATCCAAGACCGCCGGCGGGATCATCATCCCGGATACGGCGAAGGAAAAGCCGCAGGAAGGCGAGATCATCGCCGTCGGCTCCGGCGCTCGCGACGAAGCCGGCAAGCTGGTCCCGCTGGACGTCAAGGCCGGCGACCGCATCCTGTTCGGCAAGTGGTCGGGCACCGAAGTCAAGCTCAATGGCGAAGACCTTCTGATCATGAAGGAATCCGAAATTATGGGCATCATCGGCTGATTATCGGCCTCACCGTCAACTGAATTTCGGGCTTGATCGCAAGCCCCTGCCAGGAGCTAAAAAATGGCTGCCAAAGACGTAAAATTCTCCCGCGACGCCCGCGAGCGCATGCTTCACGGCATCAACATCCTCGCCGACGCGGTGAAGGTGACCCTCGGTCCCAAGGGCCGCAACGTCGTCATCGACAAGTCGTTCGGCGCTCCGCGCATCACCAAGGACGGCGTCACCGTCGCCAAGGAAATCGAACTTTCCGACAAGTTCGAAAACATGGGCGCGCAGATGATCCGCGAAGTTGCTTCGAAGACCAACGACATCGCCGGTGATGGCACCACGACCGCGACCGTCCTGGCGCAGTCGATCGTCCAGGAAGGTAACAAGGCGGTTGCCGCCGGCATGAACCCGATGGACCTGAAGCGCGGCATCGACCTGGCCGTGACCGAAGTCGTCGCGGCTCTCGGCAACGCTGCCAAGAAGATCAAGACTTCCGAGGAAGTTGCCCAGGTCGGCACGATCGCCGGCAATGGCGACGAGTCGGTCGGCAAGATGATCGCCGAAGCGATGCAGAAGGTCGGCAATGAAGGCGTCATCACGGTTGAGGAAGCCAAGACCGCCGAGACCGAGCTGGAAGTCGTCGAAGGCATGCAGTTCGACCGCGGCTATCTCTCGCCCTACTTCGTCACCA
>NZ_JAMYRV010000066.1:0-24571 GCF_040321555.1 Mesorhizobium sp. M0317
AGCGTCTGCCGCGTTGCATCGACGATCCGCGCTGCCCGGACCAGGTCGTCCACAGCCTGGCGGACATGATCGGCTTTCGCATGAAGATGATCGCCGCGGGCTACGAGGACGGCAACGACGCCAACCGGCTGCGCCGCGATCCGGTCTTCAAGATGGCCCAGGATGCGCTGCCGTCGGGTCGGGATCTGGCGTCGAAATCGACGCTGTGCCGGCTGGAGAACCTACCCGGCGTGCGGGAGTTGGTCGATGGGACGGGGGATGGTCGATCTCTATTGCGCCTCGTTCCGGCAGGTGCCGAAGCGGATCGTACTCGACATTGACGACACCTTCGACGCTGTGCACGGAGGCCAACAGCTTCGCCTGTTCAATGCCCACCATGACGAGTACGGCTTCCAGCCGATCGTCGTGTTCGATGGTGCGGGACGGTTCGTCAGCGCGATCCTGCGACCGGCCAAGCGGCCGAGTGGGGCTGAGATCCGCCCCCACCTGCGCCGTCTGGTGCGGGCGATCCGGATCAACTGGCCGAACATTCGTATCCTGCTCCGCGGCGATAGCCATTATTGCAACCCGCAGGTCATCGACTGGTGCCGCGCCAACGACGTCGACTTCATCTTTGGCCTCGCGCCCACCACGACCCTGCGCAAGCATGTCGCGGATCTGGAGGCCAGCACGACGGCACGCTTCGAAGCGTCGGCCAAGACAGGCAAGGTCCGCAGGTTCAAGGAGTTCGTTGACGGCGCCCGCGGCGCGGCCCGGGCCGGCAGCACTCAGGCGGCTATAACGGGCGCAGAGCCGACCCTGAGGCTTCCAGACATTGTCGTGTACAGCTTCAGACCCTCAAGCCGAGCCCGCAGGGCCTCGCTTACCTTTTACGGGGCGGCGGTACGTCCAAGCCGCTTCAACAGTTAAGAATTTCGCAAAGACGATACCCCCGGATCGTCGAGCTTCCGCTGCCACTTCCCGCATTCGCCGAGGCGGTCAATGACCCGCCCTTCACAATAGTTATCTGGCAAGCATCTGGATGCGAGAGATAATGTTGCCGGAGGCATCTCTCATGGCTTCTACACCTGCCTGAACGCCAGAACCGCGTTCGTGCCGCCAAAGGCGAAGGAGTTGCTCAGTGCCACGCGCACCTTGCGCTCGCGTGCCACATTGGGCGTGACGTCGAGATCGCAATCGGGGTCCAGCTCACGATAATTGGCAGTCGGCGGCACGACGCTCTCGCGGATAGCCATCACGCAGGCGATCAACTCGAGCGCGCCGGACGCGCCGAGGCAATGCGCGTGCATGGACTTGGTAGAAGAAATGGACATTGAGAAGGCGTGCTGACTGAAGACTCGCTTGATCGCCGCCGTCTCGATCTGGTCGTTGGCCTTTGTGCCGGTGCCGTGCGCGTTGAGATAGTCGACATCCTCGGCGTCCAGCCTGGCATCGGCAAGGCAGGCCCGCATTGCTGCCTCCGGCCCCTCGACAGTCGGCGCGACGATGTCGGACGCATCGGCGGAAAGGCCGGCACCGGCAATTTCGGCAAGGATGGTGGCGCCCCGAGCCAGGGCATGCTCGTAGCTTTCCAGCACCGCCATGCCGGCGCCTTCACCAAGCGATAGGCCCTGGCGATCGGCCGAGAATGGCCGGCAAGCATCGGGCGAAAGCACGCGGATCGCTTCCCATGCCTTCAGCACACCCCATATGAGCGGCGCTTCGCTGCCGCCGGCAAGCATCACGTCGGCCCGGCCGTGCCTGATCTGGTCCACCGCGCAGGCAATCGCATGGTTTGCCGAGGAACAGGCGGACGTGACGCCGAAGACCGGCCCGCGCAGGCCGAGACTCATGCTGACCTGGCCGGCAGCGGCACCCGGCATCGCCTTGGGTACAGTCAAGAGAGCGGCACGCTTACCGCCCAGCAGGATGGCGCGGTAGGTTTGCTCGATCGCATCCCACCCGCAGCCGCCAACGCCCACCGTCGCACCGAAGCGATAGCTATTTCCCTCTTTGGAGGAAAGTCCGGCCTGACGCATGGCTTCGCGCGCCGCAAGAACAGCGAGCAGGCTGAAGCGGTCCATGGAGATGAGTTGCTTGCGGTCGATGTCATGCTCCGGCAGCGCTTTGATCTCGGCACCAATCCTGACCCTCAATTCATGGAGCTCGGAGTTGACGATTGGGCCGATGGCGGAGCGGCCTTCTCGCATCTCTGTCCAAATGGCGGCGGTGTTGGTCCCAAGCCCGCAAATCCCGCCAATCCCAGTAATCACGACGCGCCTGTCCATTCACACCCCCGTAGCGAGCAAGCTGCGCACGGCTTCCACCATGTCCCCAACATTCTGGAGATCCGACCATGCCTCGGCCGTATTCATCTCGATCTCGATGCCGTAGGCCTGCTCCAGGTCCCAGAGAACGTCCGCCAATCCCAGTGAATCGATACCGAGCGAAGTCAGTCTCGTGGCAGCCGTTATCTCGCCGCCTGTGGCAGGCGCTATGCCGCCCTCCGACGCGGCGCGCTTCTTGATCATGGCGATTATTTCGTTGGCGAGTTGATCTGCCATCTTGTTCCTTTCCAGCTTGCGTTTTCGGCGTCGTTCAAAACCCGAGTCGCGTCGCGTTGCCAAAATTGCCCCTCATGGAGCCCTGTGCGCCGACCAAGCCCAATGCCCATAGGAACCGGACGAGTTCCGGCTTCTGCGGCGTCAGCCCGATGACGAAGAAAAGTCGCCGGCCTCCCGCTTTTGCGCCAGCACATCAAGAATCTGCGTGTAAATGGATAGGAACCGTCGTCAAACGTCAGCTAAACGCTGCGACGGTGGGTGCTGTCAGCGTATTCACTCGGCACCTCATATGTAATCGAGATGTTTCATAGCTCCGGACCAGTTGCGATCAACTATTGTACCGGTCCGCCATTCGTCGGAGAGTTCGACATGATCGGAGCGCTGCCTCTCATTTCCAGTACAATCTCCACCGCACGCGACAGATTTCCTCTTTCGGGCTCTTCTCAAGGGACTCGCCACGCGATAGGGGCAGTGATCGGCGCACTTGAGATCCTGCCAGGTCCATGCGACATTCCGGAAAATTGGTAAAATCCTTTGTTTCAATCAAATTCATCCACGCTATGGATAGCTAAGACATTCGTTTCAAAGGGCTCGATCTGAATCTTCTCGTCGTTCTCGACGCGCTGCTGAGCGAGCGCAGCCTCACGGCGGCGGCACGCCGCATCAACCTAGCCAAATTCATGGGGGTTGGTGGATGTGGCGCAAGCCCGTTGAAATGACGTAGGATTTGGTTGCTTAAGCCGATCCGAACCATTTCCCGAGACCACACCCACCATGAACGATCTTGCGCTGCCGCTGAGCGGTTTGTCATCAGTCGGCGGCAAGTCCGTCGTCGCCCGTTTCGACGGCGGCATGCTGTCGTCCAACAGCGGCGTTCTGGCCTTGGCCGAGGTGGAAAAGCGGTTGCGGATGGCCGAGCGTCTGCCGCGTTGCATCGACGATCCGCGCTGCCCGGACCAGGTCGTCCACAGCCTGGCGGACATGATCGGCTTTCGCATGAAAATGATCGCCGCGGGCTACGAGGACGGCAACGACGCCAACCGGCTGCGCCGCGCTCTCGACACCTTCGACGCTGTGCACGGAGGCCAACAGCTTCGCCTGTTCAATGCCCACCATGACGAGTACGGCTTCCAGCCGGATCGTCGTGTTCGATGGTGCGGGACGGTTCGTCAGCGCGATCCTGCGACCGGCCAAGCGGCCGAGTGGGGCTGAGATCCGCCCCCACCTGCGCCGTCTGGTGCGGGCGATCCGGATCAACTGGCTGAACATTTGTATCCTGCTCCGCGGCGATAGCCATTATTGCAACCCGCAGGTCATCGACTGGTGCCGCCCCAACGACGTCGACTTCATCTTGGCCTCGCGCCCACCACGATCCTGCGCAAGCATGTCGCGGATCTGGATGCCAGCACGACGGCGCGCTTCGAAGCGTCGGCCAAGACAGGCAAGGTCCGCAGGTTCAAGGAGTTCGTTGACGGCGCCGCTAGTTGGAGCCGCGTCGAGCGCATCATCGCGCGGGTCGAGGTCGGCGCCCACGGTGGCGATATCCGCTTCGTCGTCACCAACCTTGCCGGTGGGAAGGCCAAGGCGCTCTACGAGGATGTCTACTGCCGGCGCGGCGCGGCCGAGAACCACATCGTGGAAGACGCATCTTGCCGCCGACCGCACATCCTGCACCAGAGCGACGGCCAACCAGTTCCGGCTATTCCTGCATGCCGGTGCTTACTGGTTGATGTGGGGCTTGCGGGCCGCGATGCCGAGGCGCTCGAGCTTTGCCGTCGCCCAATTCGACACGCTGCGATTGCGCCTCATCAAAATCGCTGCGCGGGTGGTCGAGATGAAATCGCAAATCCGCCTGCACCTGCCGACATCGTGCCCCGACCAGCGCATCCTGCGCATCGTCCTCGATCGCATCCCCCAACTCGCGACATAACGATGGGCGCAGGCGCCCGAAACGAACCCGCCGACCGCAACCTGTAAACCCCCGCCTGCCATCACGACGGATCATCGCCGGCACCCGACGAGGCTTGTCAAAATGCACAGGGCGGCCAGATCGCCGATGCAGGCCGCCGAAAGCTCATCGCCGTGCATCAAGGCGGCTAGATGGCAACGAGGCTTATGCCGCCCGTGCATCGCAGCTCCATATGCATGAGGGGTCGTCGCTTCAAAATACTTGATACATTTGCGCTTGCGTAGCTCCTTGCATGCGCGCGATGCCAGGAGGAGACCTCTGTCTAAACGCTCGCATCGATGCAACGCCGTTGACACCATCATCGTGGCGACCGCTTTGCCACGGCCGCCGCAGCCCTTTTCGAGCATCACGATCATGCCGGCGCCATCGCAGTGATGCACATGCAAATTCAGAGATGCACTCTGGCCATATGCTAGGTGCCCAGCATATGTCCGGCATCCCGCAACGCCGCTACGAAAAGACGGGCATTGCCGTTGGCATCCATCTTTGCCTGCATCGACAGGGGCATCCTGTGCCAGCTCTCCAAGGCCGCAATGTAATGTGAGAACATACCGTTAACGATGCAATAGTGGGTAACTAGGCCGTGTCCGTCTAACGCCAGCACGCCGAATTGGCCGCCGTGATATCGGATGGCTGCGACCCGCTGGACCTGCGCGTCACCGTCGATCCGAACGTCGAAAAGCAGGCTGCCGCGGCTCCTGGTGGCTATCTCGGCGGCTTTTTCAGCGAAGCTCAACGAGAGCGAGCGGACGCTTTCGACTGCCATCTGTAAAACCATCAAGTTCAGTTCATCCACTGCCATGAGGTACCTGTGCGCAAGACATGGGTGATTGCAATCGACCACACCGCTTGTTCACAGATGTCGGCTCACGACCGGTTATTCAGGGTTCGCCGGTCATCCATTGAGGGCGTGCTCATCAAAATGCTCCTGAAGTGGAATGCGCTGCATCTACGAAACGCGAGGAGCAGGCCAGCCAAAGCTGTCGCGACAATTGATCTCATAATCCATCCCGATATCTGGATTTCGGCATCGCTGAACATACCTGGTAAGTGAGCTGTTTGCGGCAAGCCCATCTCGGCTTTGTACCCCGAAACCGTTGCAATGGCGTCGCTCGGCGCTCGGGACCGCCAGGCTCTGCTCGTCGAGAACTTTGTCCCCGAGAAGCGTTCGACTTGAGCATTCCGCTCAAGGGTGACGTCTCGCCAGTCCGTGTCCTTGCAGCTCACCGCGAAGGCTTTTTGCGCATCGCACGCAAGCGCACGAATTGGTCTCCGTTCACTTCACAAAATGGTTTTCCTGAAGTACTGGAGCGCAGAGAAATCTCCGGTCGCAGCCTACCCGGTTAAAACAAGGACCCAACGATGAAGACTCTCGTCGTCTGCTCCGGCGGATTGGATTCCGTTACTCTTGCCCACAAGGTGGCAGCGGAGCACCAGCTTACCGGCCTGCTATCGTTCGATTACGGCCAACGGCATAGGAAGGAATTGGGCTTCGCCACCCTTTGCGCGGAGCGCCTGAGTGTTCCGCAGCGAATCATCGATATCCACGAGATCGGCGGCGGCCTTTCCGGCTCCGCGCTGACCGACAATGTGGACGTGCCCGACGGGCACTATGCCGAAGACACGATGAAGATAACGGTGGTGCCCAACCGGAACGCCATCATGTTGGCCATTGCCTTCGGCCTCGCCGCAGCGCAAGACGCTGACGCAGTGGCGACGGCCGTGCATGGTGGGGATCACGTTGTCTATCCCGATTGCCGTCCGGCCTTCATCGACGCTTTCCAGATGATGCAGGACCACGCGCTCGACGGCTACGCGCAGATTCGCCTTTATGCACCCTATGTGAACCTGACGAAGGCGGACATTGTTACGGATGGAGCCACATACGGCACGCCGTTTGCGCAGACCTGGTCCTGTTACAAGGGCGCCGAGCGTCATTGCGGGAGGTGCGGGACCTGCGTCGAGCGGCGTGAGGCGTTTCACATCGCTGGGCACCCCGACCCAACCGAGTATGAGGACTCCGACTTCTGGCTCGGAGCGCTGCGAAGGACCACCGCGTAATGTTCCGCATCACCAAGGAATTCCACTTCTCAGCCTCGCATCAGCTCACCTCATTGCCACCCGATCACCAATGCGCGCGCCTGCACGGACATAACTACATCGTCGAAGTGGAGCTTTCAGCGGATGGACTGGACGATCACGGCTTCGTGCGCGACTACCATGACTTGGCGCCATTCAAACGCTACATCGACGAGAGCTTCGACCACCGACATCTCAACGACGTGCTGGGACACGAGCAAGTCACGGCGGAATATCTGGCCAGACATTTCTACGAATGGTGCAAGGCACGCCTGAGCGAAACCGCGGCCGTGCGGGTGAGCGAAACGCCGAAAACCTGGGCGGAATACCGGCCATGACGAATACTCATCCCGCAATCCGCGTTAGCGAGATTTTCGGGCCGACGATCCAGGGCGAGGGCGTGCTCATAGGTTTGCCGACGATCTTCGTCAGAACCGGCGGGTGTGACTATCGCTGTTCCTGGTGCGACAGCCTCCATGCTGTGGACAATCAATTCCGCCATGAATGGGAGATGATGTCCGTTGGCGCGGTGTGGAAAAATGTGCTTGCCCTTTCCGGTGGCCGCCCGCTGATGGTGTCGCTATCAGGCGGCAATCCGGCCATCCAGCCGCTCGGCGCGCTCATCGACCGGGGCCATGGTGACGGTTACCGTTTTGCCCTGGAAACCCAAGGGTCGCTTGCCAGGGACTGGTTTGCGCAGCTTGACGTGCTGGTCCTCAGCCCAAAGCCGCCGTCAAGCCAAATGACGACAGATTGGGCCGCTGTCGAGGCGTGCCTCCAGGCGGCACAAGGCAAGCCCCAAGTCGTGCTCAAGCTCATTGTTTTCGACGAAAGGGACTACACCTACGCGAAAGACGCCGCTGCGCAATTTCCGCAACTTCCGATCTATCTGCAGCCCGGCAATCACACGCCGCCACACCCCACAAATGATGACGCGCCTGTCGACCTTGACGGAATATTGAAGCGCATGGAGTGGCTGGTTGACAGCGTGACCCGCGACAGATGGTTCGAGGCCCGCGTGCTACCGCAGCTGCACGTTGTGCTCTGGGGTAACAAGAGAGCCGTCTAGCCCAGGCCCTTTCCACTGGAACTGCGCCGGCAGAATTCGGGTGAACGGATGGTTCAGGTCGAAGGGAGCTGTCGCCGACAACCATGATCCGACAGGCAGGGCTCGAGCGGACGATATCGTCGCTGCGCCAAGACGCGTCTGGTCCGCTCCGAATCTTGTCTCGATACGACGGTCGCCGATCAACAAACGTACCGCGGTCCATGATCGACTGAGAGGCATGACCGTTCCTCTGAGTGCTCAGACTGCCGCCGAGTGCCTGGCCGTTCCAGCTTCGAAATGTTTGTCGAACCTGGCCGCGATGCTTCGGACGAAAGGGCGACTTTCAGCCGGCACAACGAATCTGTCGCCATCAAGTTCAAGCAATCGAACCGGATCGTGGAGGGCCATGGAACTTGACTGAAGGAGGAGCCTCTGGCCGGCCTCGCCGAAGCGTTCCACCAGATCGATGGCCGAGAAGGCGAAGTCGCACATCAAACGCTCGATGATCCAGCCGCGAACGCGGTCGTCGTTGGAAAGTGCGATACCCCGAACAGCGGCCAGCCCGCCGTCATCAACCGTGCATCGATATTCGCTGGTCGAAGGCATGTTCTGCGCATAGCCCTGCCGAAACTGGCTGATGGACGATGGGCCTAGCCCAATCAAGGTTTCGCAGCAATCGTCGGTGTAACCCTGAAAGTTCCGGTGCAGTGTTCCGGCGCGGGCGGCAAGGGCCAGGGCATCGCCGGGTTTGGCGAAATGGTCGAGGCCGATTGCTTCGTACCCCTGGTCCACGATCGCCCGCGCCGCCAGTTGCGATTGAGCAAATCTCTCCGCGGGACCGGGCAGCCATGCCTCGTCTATCATCGTCTGATGTTTCTTGAACCACGGCACATGGGCGTAGCCAAAAAGCGCTATCCTGTCCGGCTCCAGGGTCAGTGCCTGCGCGACCGTTGAGGAAACGCTCGCCCTGGTCTGGTGCGGCAGGCCGTACAGCAGGTCTAGATTGACGGATTCGACGCCGCGCGAACGAACACCGTCGACTACCGCTTTGGTCTGCAAAAAGCTCTGCTCGCGGTTGATTGCCTTCTGAACCTTCGGATCGAAGTCCTGGACGCCGAGGCTCGCACGAGTCATGCCGATTTCGGCAAGCGCATCGAGGCGGGCATCGTCGATATCGTTGGGTTCGATTTCAACGCTGATCGTGGCGCTGGGAAGAAAGCCGAAGCTCTTGCGCAGGGCGGTTCCCAGCGCCACCATATCTTCGGGCTTGAGCATCGTCGGCGAACCACCGCCGAAATGGACGGCACGCACACGACCTTTGCCTGCAACAAGACCGGCGACGGTAGCGATCTCGGCATGCAGTGAGCGGAGATAGATCGTCACCGGTTCGTAATGGCGTGTCTGCTTGGTATGGCAGGCACAAAACCAGCAAAGCTTGTCGCAGTATGGGATGTGCAGATAGAGCGAGATTTCGTCGCCCTCGTTGAGCGCTTGCAGCCAGCCACGACAAACGACAGCATCAACGCCTGGATGGAAATGCGGCGCGGTCGGATAACTGGTATAGCGCGGGACGTTCTCGCCAAATCTGGCAACTAGCTTTTGTCGCATGTCGTGGTCCACCGTGTTTGCGTCGCCCAACTGTGGATGCTTGGATGAGCCTAAGCCCTGATTTCGATCAACCTTCAGCACGGACAAACTGCCGCAAGGATTTTTCTACCGTGGATGCTATCCTGCCCGCACGGACCGGTAGAGCGATCGAATGACATTACGGCAGGATATTCACAGTTCCGGCATCCCCGTTCTTTGCCTGTCTTGCGAGGCACGGCGCCGCGGTGTCTGTGGCGCGCTAGAGCCAGATCATTTGGCTCAGCTCGCCAAGACGTCGTCGCGGCACAATATCGAGCCGGGGGTCGAACTGATCGGCGACGCCGAGGCGGTCGACTGTTATTCGAACGTGCTTTCAGGCGTGGTGAAGCTCACGAAGAGCCTGTCAGATGGACGCCAACAGATTGTCGGCCTGCAGTTCGCCCCGGATTTTCTGGGTCGGCCCTTCAAGATGAAAAGTGCGATCAATGCGGAAGCGGCAACAGCTGTCTCGCTATGCTCGTTTCCCAGAGCGGCCATCGAACGGATGATGAAGCAGTCACCCGAATTTGTGCATCGCCTGCTCAAGCAGGCGCTGAACGAACTTGACGAGGCACGCGAATGGATGGTGACTCTGGGGCGCAAGACCGCACCAGAGAAGGTGGCGAGCTTTCTCCTCATGATTGCCCGGAACATCGACTCCAATGTTGACCCGACGGCTAGCTCGACGTGCTTCGAGCTGCCGATGACGCGTGCCGACATTTCTGATTTCCTTGGAATCACAAACGAGACCGTGAGCCGTCAGCTGACCAGCCTGAGAATGGACGGCGTGATTCGGATCGAGAACAACCGCCGCGTCACCGTGGACAGCATGAGCCGGCTGGAACGGCGCTGCGGCGGCCGAGGCGCTACAGCCGTTTGAATGACGCAGAAGCTGCATGGCTCCCGTCACTTACTTCATTCGGGGCAGGGCATGCTCGCGTTGGGCTCAGAAGAAGTCGCGTAGCGACAGCCCGTTCTCCATCCGATCGTATGCGCCAGTTGCGTTTCGGCTCGTCGGCGAAGCATCCACACTTGGCCGAAGTCAATACGCCTCATCCGCAGGGGAAAATCGCCGTCTCCCCAAGCCATTAATGTCACGACGGCAGCGTAACGCTGGCGCTGGCTGTTCCAAGGCATTGAAACGATCGGCGTTCGGTAAGGCATCGACCTGCTTTCCAGCGTCGCAGAAGGTGCGCTCCCCCACACGCCCGCGGTCGCCTCCGCACCCCGGGGCCCGACCGGGGACGCCAGGCCCCATCCATAAACGGGCGGCCGGTGGTGCGCTTCCACATTCGATCGTCGCAGTCTGATCGCACCGAACTCGATGCTGCTCGAGCAAAATGGTGCGGCTCTGACATGGATCAGGGCGAGCAGGCGACGGCTGCGCAATAAGGCACCGCGGTTTGGCATCCGCCGGAATTGGAAATCGGGGCTTGCGATGAAATTCGGCAAAGAAATCGTGCTTCTAAGCCTGTTCGCATTCGCGGCTTTGGTGGCGGCTGGCGCTGGGGTGGATGAACCCTTTCGCCAGCACATGTGGGTCTTGTTCTTCGCCTTGGCTGGCTTCACTGCGATCCTACTGCGCAACACTGAGTTCAAGCCTGCCGCGCCGATCGACCCGTCCGCTTACATGGACGGGCCAATCCGCTATGGCGCCATCGCCACCATGTTCTGGGGTGTCATCGGCATGCTTGTCGGGGTGGTCATCGCGCTGCAGCTTGCCTATCCCGATCTCAACATTCAGCCGTGGTTCAACTTCGGCCGCTTGCGGCCTCTGCACACCTCGGGCGTCGTCTTCGCCTTCGGCGGCAACGCATTGCTTTGCACGTCTCTCTATGTCGTCCAACGCACCTGCCGCGCTCGGCTGTTCGGTGGCGATCTCGCCTGGTTCGTGTTCTGGGGCTACCAGCTCTTCATCGTCATGGCCGCGACCGGTTATCTGCTCGGCATCACCGAGAGCCGCGAATACGCAGAACCCGAATGGTATGTCGACATCTGGCTGGCAATGGTCTGGGTCGCCTATCTCATCCTGTTCCTCGGCACGATCCTGAAGCGCAAGGAACCGCACATCTACGTCGCGAACTGGTTCTACCTTTCCTTCATCGTGACCATCGCGATGCTGCATGTGATCAACAACCTGTCGATGCCGGCCTCCTTCCTCGGATCCAAGAGCTATTCCGCATTTTCCGGAGTCCAGGACGCCCTGACGCAGTGGTGGTACGGCCACAATGCCGTCGGGTTCTTCCTCACAGCCGGCTTCCTCGGCATGATGTATTATTTCGTGCCCAAGCAGGCCAACCGGCCGGTCTATTCCTACCGCCTGTCGATCGTCCATTTCTGGGCAATCATCTTCCTCTACATCTGGGCCGGGCCGCATCACCTGCACTACACCGCTTTGCCTGACTGGGCGCAGACACTCGGCATGGTGTTCTCGATCATGCTGTGGATGCCGTCATGGGGCGGCATGATCAACGGCCTGATGACGCTGTCGGGCGCCTGGGACAAGCTGCGCACCGATCCGATCATCCGCATGATGGTGATGGCCATCGCCTTCTACGGCATGTCGACCTTCGAAGGCCCGATGATGTCGATCAAATCGGTCAATTCTTTGTCGCACTATACCGACTGGACCATTGGCCACGTCCATTCCGGCGCACTCGGCTGGGTTGGCATGATCTCGTTTGGCGCGCTCTACTTCATGGTGCCGAGACTCTGGAACCGTGAACGCCTCTATTCGCTCAGGCTCGTCACCTGGCATTTCTGGCTGGCGACGCTCGGCATCGTCGTCTACGCCGCGGTGATGTGGGTGTCCGGCATCATGCAGGGCCTGATGTGGCGCGAATACGACGAGCAGGGCTTCCTGGTCTATTCCTTCGCCGAAACCGTGGCCGCCATGCATCCTTACTACATCATGCGTGCCATCGGCGGCGCCATGTATCTGGCCGGCGCCCTCATCATGGCCTGGAACATCACAATGACCATCCTCGGCTACCGGCGCGAGGAGGATCCGATGCCGCGCTCCACTCCCGCCCTCCAGCTTGCGCGATGATGAGACAGAAAATGAGGTTGATGAACAGACACGCACTGATCGAGAAGAACGCTACACTTCTTCTCCTCGGGTCGCTGCTGGTCGTGACAATCGGCGGCATCGTCGAGATCGCGCCGCTCTTCTATCTCGACAACACCATCGAGAAGGTCGAAGGCATGCGGCCCTACTCGCCGCTCGAACTTGCCGGGCGCAACATCTATGTCCGCGAGGGTTGCTACCTCTGCCACAGCCAGATGATCAGGCCGTTCCGTGACGAGGTTGAGCGCTACGGCCACTACAGCCTGGCGGCCGAGTCGATGTACGATCATCCCTTCCAGTGGGGATCGAAGCGCACCGGACCGGACCTCGCTCGTGTTGGCGACCGCTATTCCAACCTGTGGCACGTGGATCACCTGACAGATCCACGTTCCGTGGTGCCGGAATCGATAATGCCGAGCTATGCCTTCCTGAAGGACAAGCCGATCGCGGTGAAGGACTTCTCGACGCATCTGGTCGCAAACAGGCGTGTCGGTGCCCCTTACACCGATGACATGATCGCGCATGCTAACGCCGATCTGATGACGCAGGCTGATCCCAACGCTGACACCTCCGGCCTCGAGGCGCGCTACCGCAAGGCCAAGATCGGCGATTTCGACGGCAATCCGCAGCAGGTGACGGAGATGGACGCGCTGGTCGCCTATCTGCAGATGCTGGGCACGCTTGTCGATTTCAAGAACTACGATGAGACCGCCGGCTACCGCTGAGGACAATGGCGATGACGTACAATTTCATGCGGGAGTTTGCCGACAGCTGGGGCCTACTTGCCATGGCTCTTTTCTTCATCGGATCCGTTGCCTTTGCACTTCGTCCCGGCAGCCGCAGGCAAGCCGGCGAAGCAGCTCAAATTCCTCTGAAGGAGGACTGATCATGAGCAGCGATCACATCGACGAGGTTTCCGGCATCTCAACCACCGGTCATGAGTGGGACGGAATCCGGGAGCTGAACAACCCGCTTCCGCGCTGGTGGGTCTGGACGTTCTACATCACCATAGTCTGGGCGATCGGCTACACCATCGCCTATCCGGCATGGCCTCTGCTGCACACGGCAACCAAGGGTGTGCTCGGCTATTCCAGCCGCAACGATGTCGGGAACGAGTTGTCCAAGGCTGAAGCCGCCAAGGGCAAATATGTCGCCGCGATAGAAGCGAAAAGTGTTTCGGAGATCGCGGCGGACGACACGCTGCGCGAATTCGCCATCGCCGCCGGCGGCGCCGCGTTCAAGCTCAATTGCGTGCAGTGCCACGGTTCCGGCGCCCAGGGCTCCAGGGGCTTCCCCAACCTCAATGACGACGACTGGCTGTGGGGCGGCGAGGCGGACCAGATCCAGCAGACGATCACCCATGGCATTCGCTTCGCCTCCGATCCGGATACGCGCCTGTCGGAAATGCCGGCCTTTGGCGACGTTATCACCGCAGACCAGATCCAACAGGTCAGCGCCTACGTCGCCAGTCTGTCGGGCGCCGTCGTCAATCAAGCATTGGTCGCGCCGGGCGCAAAGGTCTTTGCCGAAAACTGCGTGGCCTGTCATGGCGACAATGCAAAAGGCAACAAGGAACTCGGCGCTCCAGATCTGACCGACGCCATCTGGCTCTACGGGTCAGGCCAAGCGGCCATCGCGGCCCAGGTAACCGCACCGAAACACGGCGTGATGCCGGCTTGGGGCGCGCGCCTCGGCGAGATCAAGGTCAAGGAACTGGCGGTCTACATCCATTCGCTTGGCGGCGGAGAATAGGAAAGAAGCCTATTCTCGTCCTCCCCCCTCCCGCCAAGCGACGAGGCCCGGCGCAAGCCGGGCCTCGGCATCATCCAGTACCGATGAGTCGGCTTCCGGCGAAATCGTCGCTGGTGACTGGAGCTTCTCGTGCTCGATAACACGCAAATAGAACGGATCGAACCCACGACGGTCAACTCCGCCAAGGTGCGCCAGCCAATGTATGCCGCGCGCAGGAAGATCTTCCCGAAGCGGGCCTCGGGCAGCTTTCGCCGATTCAAATGGATCGTGATGGCGATCACGCTGGGCATCTACTATCTGACGCCGTGGCTGCGCTGGGATCGGGGTCCGTTTGCCCCCGACCAGGCCGTGCTGCTCGATGTCGCCAACCGGCGCTTCTACTTCTTCTTCGTCGAGATATGGCCGCAGGAATTCTACTATGTCGCCGGTCTTCTGGTCATGGCCGGCGTCGGTCTTTTCCTGATCACATCGACTGTTGGCCGTGCCTGGTGTGGCTACACATGCCCACAGACCGTATGGGTCGATCTGTTCCTGGTCGTCGAGCGCGCGATCGAGGGCGACCGCAACGCACGCATCAAGCTCGATGCCGGTCCTTGGACCACTCGTAAGCTTGTGCTGCGGGCATCGAAACACGTCATCTGGCTGGTCATAGGCGCAGCGACTGGTGGCGCATGGATCTTCTATTTCGCCGATGCGCCGACGCTGCTCGGCGAACTCTTCACCGGCACGGCAGCGCCTGTCGCCTACATCACCGTCGCGGTTCTGACGGCGACGACCTACACGTTTGGCGGGCTGATGCGCGAACAGGTCTGCACCTATATGTGCCCATGGCCGCGCATCCAGGCAGCCATGCTCGACGAGAGCTCGCTCACCGTCACCTACAATGACTGGCGCGGCGAACCGCGCACGCGTCACGCCAAGAAGGTTCTTGCCGCAGGGCATCCCGTCGGCGATTGCGTCGACTGCAATGCCTGTGTCGCCGTCTGTCCGATGGGGATCGACATACGCGACGGTCAGCAACTTGAATGCATCACCTGCGCGCTCTGCATCGATGCCTGTGACGGCGTCATGGATAAGCTCGGCAAAGCGCGAGGACTGATCTCCTACGCGACGCTCTCCGACTACAACGCCAACATGATCCTGGCCACCGCCGGCGGCGCCAGCTCGGTCAATCCATCACTGGTCAGGACGGATGACGGCCTGTTTTCGGACAGGGTGGCACATTTCCATATCCGCAAGATCTTTCGGCCACGCACTTATGTCTACATGGCGATGTGGTCACTGATCGGACTGGGCCTGCTCTTTTCGCTGCTGACGCGCGACCGGCTCGAAATCAACGTCTTGCACGACCGCAACCCGCAATTCGTGACGCTGTCGGACGGCTCAATCCGCAATGGCTACACCGTCAAGCTTTTGAATATGATCCCCGAGCCAAGAACGATCGTCGTCACCGTTGGAGGCTTGGCGGGCGCAGAAATGAGCGTCGTTGGCGTCGACTTGCCGGCCGCCCGCTCCTTCGCGGTCCAGGTTGAGCCGGACCGGCTGAAGATGTTGAAGGTTTTCGTGCGCGTGCCTGCCGATCAGATCCACGGCGAAGCGCAGACCTTCACACTCCGTGTCGAGGACAAAGCGAGCTTCGAGTCCAACGAATACACCGCCACCTTCAACGCGCCGGAGATCGCCAGATGAACGCCACCACGCGAAAACCCCGCGAATTCACCGGCAGGCACATGTTGGCCATCATCCTCGCCTTTTTCGGCGTGGTCATCGCGGTCAATCTGACGATGGCGACGCTTGCCAACACAAGCTGGACCGGCCTCGTTGTCGAAAACACCTATGTGGCCAGCCAGCAGTTCAACAAGAAGGCCGAGGAAGGCCGTGCGCAGGCAGCGCTTGGCTGGACCGGCCAGTTGACCATCGCATGGGACGAAGTCCGCTATGGCATCATCGACGCCGCGGGCAAACCGGTTTCCCTGCATAGCGTGAAGGTGCTGTTTCGCCATCCGGCTTACGAGAAAGAGGATGAGTCCGTCACGCTCGCCCTCGTCTCTGGCCAGGAGTTTGGAGCACAACACGTGCCAAGGGATGGAGTGTGGATTGTCGAAATCGACGCCGATGCCGGCCTGGCAAGACCTTATCGCGACGTGCGCAGGGTCATGATTTCCAATGGAGCGCTAAAATGAGCTGCTGTGCACCGGGCGCGGAAGTCGCGCTGGATCTTGTCAGCGCCACTTCAGTTCTGCCGTCCAGCCAGGAGGTCAGGCTGGCCAGCCGATCGCTTGGCGACGACCTTCATCAGACCGACCTTTCGGTGCCGACCGTTCATTGCGGCGCCTGCATCCAGACGATCGAGACGGCCTTGGGAAAACTCGGTCACGTCGAGGCAGCTCGCGTGAACCTGTCAACCAAGCGGGTCTCAGTCCGCTGGCGCGGCGACGAGGCTCCACCATTGGTCGCTGTGCTCGGCCGGCTCGGCTATCAGGCGCATTTGTTCGAAACCGAGATTGATGCAAAGGACAAGATGCTTTCGGAGCTTATCCGCGCCGTCGCTGTTGCCGGCTTTGCTGCGGGCAACATCATGCTGCTCTCGGTGTCGGTCTGGTCCGGCGCCGAGGGCGCCACCCGCGACCTGTTCCACTGGGTCTCGGCCCTGATCGCCATTCCTGCGCTGGCCTTCGCCGGCGGCATCTTCTTCAAGTCGGCGTGGAATGCGCTGCGCCACGGCCGCATGAACATGGACGTGCCGATCGCCGTCGGCGTGTCGCTGGCCTATGCCATGAGCCTCTATGAGACGATCACCCACGGTGACCACGCCTATTTCGATGCGTCGGTATCGCTGCTGTTCTTCCTGTTGATCGGCCGCACGCTCGATCACGTGATGCGCGAACGCGCGCGGACCGCGGTAAAGAACCTGTCACAGTTGGCTGCGCGTGGCGCCATGGTGCTGCGCGGCGATGGCGCACGGGACTATTTGCCGGTTGGCGAAATCGAACCGGGGATGCAACTGCTCATTGCAGCCGGCGAGAGAATCCCCGTCGACAGCACGATCGTTCATGGAGCGTCGGATCTTGACTGCTCACTGGTCACTGGCGAGAGCACGCCGCGAAACGTCGCGCCAGGGGAGATTGTGCAGGCCGGTGTCCTCAACCTCACCGGTCCGCTGACGATTGAGGCGACAGCGGCCGCCAAGGATTCGTTCCTGGCGGAAATGGTTCGGTTGATAGAGGCCGCCGAAGGTGGTCGCGCCCGGTATCGCCGTATCGCCGACCGCGTGTCGGCACTCTACGCGCCCGTGGTTCATCTCACCGCCTTGGCAACCTTCCTGGGCTGGATGGCGGTGACTGGCGACTGGCACCGGGCGATGACGATCGCAATCGCTGTTCTCATCATCACATGCCCGTGCGCGCTTGGCCTCGCCGTTCCAATCGTTCAGGTGGTGGCCGCGCGGCGCCTGTTCGAAAACGGCATCATGGTCAAGGACGGCTCGGCCATGGAGCGCCTGGCGACGATCGATACAGCCGTGTTCGACAAGACCGGGACGCTCACGCTTGGGAAGCCACGGCTCGTCAACACGTCGTCGATCGATCCCGCCATGCTGGCAATCGCTGCCGACCTGGCCGCGCATTCGCGTCATCCATATTCAAAGGCCATTGCCGGCTTTGCCGTCAGCAGCAGCCAGCACAAATTCGACGCGGTGACCGAGCACCCGGGTTTCGGGATCGAAGCCACCGCCGCCGGTATCACCTGGCGGCTGGGTCGACGCGGATGGGCTGGCTGGAAGGCGCGAACCGGCGGCGAAGGCAAACATGGCTACGGCGGAACAGTGCTGACGAAAAACGGCATGATTGTCGCATCCTTCGTTTTCGAAGATGCGCTACGCCTTGACACCAGGGCAGCGATCGATCAACTGCGCAACGCTGGTATGTGCGTGGAAATGCTGTCGGGCGATACCGCGAAAGGCTGCGCCGAGGTTGCGGACGTGCTTGGTGTCGACGACTTCGTTCCCTGCCTGCTGCCGTCCGGCAAGGTTGAACGCATCGAGAGCCTGGCGAGAGACGGGCACAAGGTTCTGATGGTTGGCGACGGCCTCAATGACACGCCGGCGCTGAGCGCTGCGCATGTCTCGATCGCACCCGCCACCGCCGCCGACATTGGCCGCAATGCAGCCGACTTCGTTTTTCTGCGCGAAAGCCTCTTGGCGATCCCGCTGGCGCTGGACGTGTCGCGCAAGGCGGGAAGCCTGATCCGACAGAACATAACAATTGCGATCGTTTACAATGCTGTGGCGGTGCCGATCGCCATTCTGGGTCATGTTACGCCTCTCATCGCGGCGGTCGCGATGTCTGCCTCGTCATTGCTTGTGATTGGAAATGCCATGCGTCTGCAAGGCTTCGCAACGGGTGCGCCGTCCGAAACTGCGCGGCAGGACAGGCCCGCGCGGGCCGGCGCCTTGGCCCAATCCTCATGACGACGCTCGCCTATCTCATTCCGGTGGCGCTGTTCCTTGGCGCACTCGGCCTGTGCGGCTTCCTGTGGGCATTGAGAAGCGGCCAGTACGACGATCTCGATGGCGCGGCGGAGCGCATTCTTATCGACCGCGACGACGGCGCGGAGAATCCTCCTCGTTCCAAGTGACTCAGATCAACGCGCCGCGCGTCGGGATGTCCTATCGTCGTCCGACGAAAGATCAGGAGGGTGAGGATGCAAGCCGAATCCATCATGACGAAACCAGTCATCACGACGGTTGCGAACGCGACGATCGCCGAAGCGGTCGAGCGCATGCTTTCAAACAAGGTCAGCTGCCTGCCGGTAGCGAACAGCGACGGCACCCTGATTGGCATTGTAAGCAAAAGCGACTTCTTGCGCCGAGAGGAACTCGGAACCCAGCGTGTGCGTCCGCGCTGGCTGGAGTTTGATCTTGGCCCGGGCACAACCGCCAATGACTATGCGCGCTCGAACGGACGGATCATCCATCAGGTGATGACCACACCCGTCATCTCGGCGCCTCCTGGCGCCTCGATTGCAGATATTGTCGACTTGATGATGCAACATCGCATCAACAATGTGCCGATTGTCGATCGGGAAAGGGTCGTCGGCATCATCACGCGAACTGATTTGCTGCTTGTCCTGATCCGCGCCATGCCGAAACAGGGAACCACTCCACCCGATGACGACCTGATCCGCAACGCGATACTTGCCGAACTGCAGTCACAAACCTGGAGCGGTGGCGACTTGATCGATGTGAGGGTCAGCGACGGCCTTGTCGAACTGAAGGGGGCGATTGTCGACGAGCGTCAGCGGAAGGCAGCGATTGTTGCGGCTGAGAAGGTTGCCGGCGTCGGGCAAGTCAAGGACGGCCTCCTCCTCAGTACGGATCCGTTCGGTGACGGTTTCGAAGCTGCGGAAAAAGCGGGGACGCCAAGCAGAGTCCCTTTGGTTCTGCTCCCTTCCCACATCATTTGGACATGAGGCCGTCGGCGAGTTGCTTCGGCGATAGCGCCCGTCATGGTTGGCGAGCACGCTGTCGGCAGCGAAGACGCCCGTCCTGAGGGAATGCGATGGCCGCTGCCTGTTTTGGTGGGGCTTGGACCGGGGCTTCCTGTGGATCTTGACGAGCGCCAATACGAAGATCTCGACGGCTCCGCCCAGCGGATCCTTATCGATCGGGAAGAGCCGCGAGGCTGAACCGGTTGGCGGCGTCAACGACTGTGCGGATGCTGGTCGTCATCGACCGAATCTTTAGCTGGCGATCGCCCGCGTTGTGACGATATCGCCGCGCGTGCGAAGAACGGATCAGCCGGCAATACGTTGACGAACTTTTGGCCAGGAGGGGCACCGCGATTGGGAAGCCCACCATTCAGAATGACTAGACATGCAACGTTTTCGCGGCAATCGACCACTCGACCCTGAACCCGCCGTTGCCGGGTTTGTCGAGCCTGGTTGATCCAGATCAGCGTTATCTCTTCATCGGCATGGTTTCATTGACCAGGCTTCCAACGGAGAACGCATGTCTATCGACGCTGGGGAGATGTGCAAACCGTGGGTGATTGCGATGCGTCAAGAGCGCTTCGTATCGCAGATAGACGCTATGGCGGCACGCTGATGGCCGGCTCTGTCGACACATTCGACATCATTGTCGTCGGAGCTGGGCCGGTCGGACTTGCCTTCGCAGCATCGCTCGCCCGGAGCCGACTCAAGGTGGCAGTGGTTGAACGGCAGTCGCTCGACAGCCTGGCGAATCCGGCTTTCGACGGTCGCGAGATCGCGCTGACCCACGCATCAGTGAGAATCCTTCGCGAGCTCGGCGCCTGGGATGCCATCCCCGCATCGGACAAATCACCGCTTCATGGCGCGCGCGTGCTCAACGGATCGAGCCCTTTCGCCCTGTGCTTCGATACTCCCAGCGGATCTGGGGAACCACTCGGATTTCTGGTCCCAAATTGTCGGATCCGCGATGCCCTGTTCAAAGTTGTCTACTTCCAGGATCATGCCCGGCTGCTGTGCGGCAACTCGGTCGTCAATGCAACAACCAGCGACGACGAGGCGGTCATAGCGCTTTCTGATGGCAGGCAATTGGCCGCTCGGCTGCTCGTCGCAGCGGATTCGCGTTTGTCCGCGATGCGCGACCTGCTCGGCATTGGCGCCAACATCCATCCGCTTGGGCACTCCATGCTGATTTGCCGAGTGAGGCACGAGCGCTTCCATCACCAGATCGCGGTCGAATGGTTCGACCACCATCAGACCATAGCGATGTTGCCGCTCATGGAAGGCGTGTCGTCGCTGCTTCTGACTTTGCGCTCAATCGAGGCCGATAGACTGTCTGTTCTCGATGACGAATTGTTCCTCATGGAATTGATGAACCGGTGTCGAGGACGCCTCGGGCAGATGACCCTGGCAAGCACCCGCCATGCCTATCCGCTGGTCACGACCTGGGCGCACAAGTTCTCGGCACCGAGTGCGGCACTGATAGGAGACGCTGCCATCGGCATGCACCCGGTGACCGCGCATGGCTTCAACATAGGCCTAAGCGGCCAGAAGCAACTCGCTCATAAAATACTGACAGCATGTCGCGCCCGCCGCGACATTGCCGATCCCGACATGCTCGGTAGATACGAAAACCGGCTGCGGCTGTCGGCGGCGCCGCTCTATCATGCCACCAACATGCTTGTCGGTCTTTACTCAAGCGAGCACCCGGCGGCACGGCTTGCAAGACATGCTGGGCTCCGCTTTGCCCAACATCTTCCCTTTGTCCGCCATGGCATTTCGGCCATGCTCAGGCGGTGAATCGCACAGAGCGCTACTCTGGAGCGCTGTCTCGGCGCGGCTTCTTTGTCTTGCTGGCTCGCGGCGTCGCGGGCAGGCTGCTCCTGGTGACGTTGCCGATCATGGCATAATTCGGATCAAGGCACGCGCGCGGGCGAAACCTTGATGATTCGGCAATGCTAAGCCAAAGGTGTGACCCGAAGCATGGTGAGCGCACTGGTTACCCTCGCTGGGTAGTTAACCCGTCCTTCAGTGGGCTTGCATAGGTTTGGTCCTCGCGAACAATGACGGAAGCAAACTGGTCCATTCATGGCACCCCTAAAGAAAGAAGAATCGCTGGAGGCCAAAATCCGTCAGGATCAGCTTGCTGACCTGAGGGCCGGGCTCTTCGTGTCGATGCCGATAAGCGCGATCCTGTCAGGCCTGATTTGCGGGGTGCAGGCCCTTTCTGGCGGCGGCTTTGCCGCTGCAAGCTGGTTCCTGGTCGTCAATGCGCTAAATGCCGCCCGGCTTGCACTCGCGCGTTTTCAGCTAAAGGAAACGGGGAGCCATCAGGATTTGCTTGGCGTTTTGCCGCGCCTTCGCATGTTTGGCGTCCTTGCCCTTCTGGCAGGGTTTGCCTGGTCCTTCCCGGCCGTGCTGACTGTTGGATACACAACACCACAAGCACCGATGCATCTGGTCATACTGGCGGGCATTTCAGCTGGTGCGGTTACATATGGCAGTTCGTATGCCACGGCGGCGACCAGCTTCATCACACCTCCACTCCTCATCACGGTGGCGTGCCTTTTGGCGAAAGGCAATTTTGAACGCTACATTCTGGCTTTCACCGTTCTGCTCTTCATGGGCGGCTTGGTCCGAGCTTCGTTTGTTGGGCAGGCGCGCTTCCGCGAAGCAAGCCGCCTGAGACATGAGGCAGAGCGACTTGCGTCGGAAATGGAGCGCAACTCCAGGGAGGACCATTTGACCGCCCTTCTCAACAGGCGGGGCCTTGAACACGCCATCGGTCGGTTCAAGACCGCGGATGGCCCCTTCGTGGCAATGCTGATTGATCTGGACGGCTTTAAATCGGTCAACGACACCTACGGTCACAGGACCGGTGATGAACTGCTTGTCATGATCGCCCGCCGCATAGAGCAGGAAGCACCGGAAGGCTCAACGCTCGCTCGTATCGGCGGCGATGAATTCGTGCTGGTTTTTCCCTCAACGAGAGCTTCGCTTTCTGCCAGTGATCTCGCCTCCAATATCATAGCCAAAATTGCTCGCCCCTATATCGGGGTCGCGTCCGTGCGCGTCGGGGCATCGATAGGGATATACTTGGCGCAGACGTCGAGCCTGACTGAAATGCTGTTGCGGGCCGATATCGCCCTTTATACGGCCAAGCGCCATGGCAGGAACGAATTTTGCCTGTTCGATGCCGAACTCGACCGGGAACTCCAACGCCGCCAGTCCATCGAACGGGACCTTCATTCGGCGATAAAGACGGGAAGATTGCAACCTTGGTTCCAGCCGATCGTGAAACTCGACACCGAGGCCGTGGTCGGTTTTGAAGCCTTGCTGAGATGGTCCCATCCGACACATGGTGCCATCTCTCCACCCGAAATCATCACAGCCGCACGCGAAACCGGAATGCTTCAGCTGCTGACGCAAACCGTATTCGCCGACTGTTGTGCTTTTATCGACGGCTTGGTGAAAGCTGACCGTCGTAACATTCGTGTGGCGATGAATGTTTCCCCGCGCGAACTGGAAGCCGGCGATATCGACGACATGGTTCTGGATGGTCTGGCGGCAAGAGGCCTGCCTGCAACGATGTTCGAAATCGAGATTACCGAAGAATCGCCGGTGGACCCGGACAGAGTGGATGAAAAGCTCGGACGGCTTTCGCATGCCGGTATTTCCATCGCGCTCGATGACTTCGGCACCGGCTTTTCTACCTTGGCATCTCTCAAGGATCGCCGGATACGCAAGGTGAAAATAGACCAGGGCTTCATTCGCGGCTTGGCTAAGTCCAGAGAGGACCGACTGCTTGTCAAATCGGTCATCGAACTCGGTGACATGCTCGGGATCGAGGTCATGGCCGAGGGCGTCGAAACAGAGGCGGATCGGCAAACCCTGCACAAGCTTGGCTGCCGAACCGCTCAAGGCTTCCTCTTCTCCAAGGCTGTGCCTTTGATGCAAGCACTGGAAATGGCAGTCAAACAGCACGCGAACCAGTTGTGACCGCTCCCGCAGCGCCGGCTGTCGCGGCCGTGCGCTGCCGAATTTGGCTACAGAGACTTGCCTGCTCGAAACACGTGGCAGTGGGCGCTGTGCATCAGCCGGCGAACAGTTCCTTGTAGCCGGTCGTCATCATCCAGTTCGCACGGTCGATATGGCTCCGAAGAGCTTTGCGGGCGCGGACCGGGTCAATGGACGGGTCTATGCCGAGAATGCGCTCGGCCATCTCCTTTTCGCTGGCATTGTCGGCGCAGGCATCCAGGATCCGCAGGTAGATCTTGAAATGCTCCCTGTCGTAGCTCGTGAGGTTCTCCGACCAGGGGACTTCATCGCTCAAAGTTGAGCTTCGCGTCTCATCTGTTCCCATTGGTCCATTCATGCCTGCGGATCTCGCCTGTGAGCGCACGCAGTATATCCCAAAATGGGATAATCCGAAACCGGGATTAGTCGCTGATCCGGTCTTTACCCGACCGGTTCGCCTCCATGCCCAAATCCCTTCGATCGCCCCGCCACCAGCGGTTCCTGGCCCGGCTGGTTTTGCTGCGCAAGACCAAAGGCCTGACCCAGAAGCAGCTGGCTGACAAGCTTGGTCGTCCCCAATCCTTCGTGGCCAAGTACGAGGGCGCAGAGCGGCGTCTCGACGTCATCGAGTTTCTCGACATAACTGCGGCCCTTGACGCTGATCCGTGCGAGATTCTGTCCAGCCTCCGGTCCTAGCGGGCGCCCGCGCGCCTGACGACGCGCATCAGGTGCTCGTGAACCGAGCCCGCTTTTCTTCGGCAAGCTCAGGCGGTCTCGGCCATTCGGCTTCGCCCCTTGGCGTGGGCAGCCCTTCGGGCTGAGACGGTCGCCGCCCTTGCGGGCGGCGCGGTTTGTCGGTTGGCCTTTCCCGGTGGGCGCGGGGTGGGCGGCACTCCCTTCTACGACAGCCGCGGCAGCCCCCAACCCATCCCGTGGCCCCACCGGTACAACAATTCCTTGCCGTCCATCGGCAGCCCTCCCCCAAC
>NZ_JAMYRV010000067.1:0-22215 GCF_040321555.1 Mesorhizobium sp. M0317
AGTTCGCAAGGGCCGGTGGTGACTGCGAGCGCCTTCATCGGATCGTCGCCGCCCTCATAGGAGCGGTGCATGATCAGCGCGGGATAGTCGGCCATCCCTGCGATCAGCGAAATGTCGGGTTTCGGCAGATTGAGCTTTACGGTGAAATCGTCGACCTTCTCGATGCCGCCATCGACCGGCGTCTTGGTGTCGGCATTGACCAGCGCGCCCATGCGCGCGGCGACCGAATTGCCGGCGACGGAAGCATCGCACCAGCGGGTGAGATTGTGGATGACGTCGTCGGCGTTGAAGGTGTCGCCGTTCGACCAGGCGATGCCCTTGCGCACATGCAGCGTCAGCGTCCTGGCGTCGTCGCTGGTTTCCCAGCTTTCGAGCAGCCACGGCTCGAAGGTGAAGTCGCGGTTCCAGCGCACCAGATATTCGTTGCAATGGCGCGCTACATTGGACATTTCGACGCCGTCGAAAGTACGTGGATCCTTGAAGCCCTTGACGTTCATGGCGACGCGCAAGGTGCCGCCGCGCTTCGGCTCCTCGGCCCGGGCGGGCGACGCGCTGAGGCCGCCCAATGCCAGTGCTCCGGCCGCGCTGACGCCGAAGCCGGCCATGATGGTGAGATATTCGCGCCGGTTGACGCCGCCTTTCCTGAAATCATCGGCAACGGGTTTGGCCTGCGGGTGCAAATTGCGGTCGGTCAGCATGAATTTCATCGTCGTTCCCTCTTTTGTTGGGCGCCCCGACGGTCCGCCTCCGCTGGGGGCGGACGCGATCGCCGAGGCGCCGTTGCCTGAGCAGGTGATGATAAAGCGGGCGGACACCGGGAAATGTTCGCTTTTCCGCAATTCTTGTGCACTGCTCCGCAGTGGTAGATGGCCAATCTCCCCCCTTGTTGTGGGGGAGATGTCCGGCAGGACAGAGGGGGGCGCTGTCCCGCCATCCCGTCTGCCGACTGGAGTATCATCGCAGATAATCGTTGCGTTGATTTAGGATATTGAAGGGCCGCGATCCTTCGCGCCCCCCTCTGGCCTGCCGGCTTTCGTCGTTCGGAAAGCCAAGCAATTGGCTTTCCATCCGCTACGCGGACCACTCCTCAACCCCCATGAGGGGGAGATCAGCGCTTCGCCGCCTCAATATGGCCAGTCGTTCTTGTCGAGCACGGCGACGGCGGCGATGGCTGCAAGCGTGCACACGAACGCCTCGCCGGCGCGCGGAACACTTTTGCGGGCGCGCAGAAAACTGTGCACGAGGCGGGGCTCCTCATACCACCAGGCGCGGCCGCCTGCCGCAACGATGCGGTCGCGATAGGTCTCGCCGTCCGATGACAGCGGATCGCATTGGGCGGTGATGATGACAGTCGGCGGCAGGCCGGAGAAGTCATTGTCGCTCAGCGGCGAAAAAGTCGGGTCGTCGGGCGACTGTGCCGGGACGGAGCGAATGGTGCGGTAGAACGCGATGTCGCGCAGCGTCAGCAGCGGTGCGTCGTCATGTTCGACATAGGAACCGGCACTCTCGTCGCCGCCGAGACCGGGATAGACCAGCACCTGGCCGACCGCCCGGCGCAGGTGGCGGCGAGACGCGTGTGCGACCGCGGCGGCAAGGTTGCCGCCGGCGCTTTCGCCGACGAGCACGATCGGCAGGTCCGTTGTCACCGCCGCCCATCCGAACGCGGTCAGCGCGTCGTCGAAGGCGCCCGGGTGGGGATGTTCCGGTGCCAACCGGTAGTCGACCGAGACAACGTCGAAGCCGGTGCCGGCGCAGATTTCGGCGCAGATGTCGTCATGGCTGTCGAGCCCGCCAAGCACAAAGCCGCCGCCATGATAATAGAGGATGACGGCGCGCACGGGCTTGCCCGCCATCCGGTAGTAGCGGATCGGGATGGCGTGTCCTTCATCGGCGGCGATGATGCCGTCGCTGGCCGAAACCCCCTTGGGATAACCCTGATGGAAGGCGCGGCACATCGCATCATAGACCGACCTTTGCTCGGCGATCGGAAGTTCGGCGGTTTCTGGCGGGAACCAGTCATTGACCAGGTCGATATACTCCCACAGCGCCGGGTCGAGCAGGGTGGCGTATTTCCCCCGCCTGGCGGTCTTGAGCTTGTGGATCGTGCCCATCTCTCAGAGCTCGCCGTAGAGCCGTTCGGCGTTTTCAAAGGTGAAGCGCAGCGGCACCGAGCCCTCGACCCGCCATGCATCGACGGTATCGCCCGCCATCAGCCGGCACGCGTCTATCGTGTTGGTGACGGCGCCGCCATAGAGCCGGTTGGCAAGGTTGAGGATGGCAGTCTGGTGCATAGCGGCACTGCCGCTGCCGCAGGCATCCTTGACCAGAAGCACACGAAAGCCGGATGCGATCGCGTCCTTCACGGTGGCGTCGATGCAGGCCTCGGTCCAGACGCCGGCGACGATCAGCCATTCGATGCCGCGCGCGTTGAGTTCGGTTGCGGCAGGTCCGGCGCCGAAGGCGCTGGCCTGCGTCTTGACCAGCATCGTCTCGCCGGCCGCAGGCGCCACCTCATGGCAAATCTCGGTCAGCGGATCGGTCTTGTCGGAAAAGGCGGACTTGCCGTCGGCGTCGAGCGGATGGAACGGACGCGCTTTGGCGGTATCGACGACATAGGCCCAGTGATAGAGCGGCACGAAGTTGCGCCGCGCCGCCGCCTGCAGGCGCTGGACGTTGGCCAGCACCTCGCCAAAACCTTCGACCAGATAGCGCTTGTCCTGCCGATGCTCTTCCTGGAGGTCGACGAACGCCGCGGCGACCGTGCCGCGTTTGATCGAGATCGGGCTTTTCATATGGACGGGCCTGGGTTCGCGACCGACGCCATTCCGTTCAGCGAAGTGGCGCAAACAGTGCTGATTGGCCGGTGCCTCCCCACCTTCGTCATCCACGGGCGAAGCAGGAGCGAAGCTCCGTCGCGGAGACCCGAGGATCCATGCCGTGACGCTAGCCGGAGAGTGCGGCGGAGCAAAACTTGCACTGTTGCGGCGCGGAGGAGTCCCGGCATGGATCCTAAGGTCTGCGCCGCGTCGCTGCGCTCCTTGCTTCGCCCTAGGATGACGACGGGATTGGCGTTCGCGCTGGTTGCCAAGGGATGCGAAACGACCATCAAACCTGCTTCTCCAGAAACTCATCCTCGTAGGGAAAGCGCGACAGAAGCTCGGTGCCGGTGTCGGTGATCAGGATCTCGTCTTCCAGCTTGACGCCCTCGCGTCCGCCTTTCTCGCCGATATAGCTTTCCACGCTCACCACCATGCCGGGCACGATAATGCCGTCGCGGCCATAGGTTTCATAGTCCATGGCGTGCGCAATGAATGGCGTCTCGCCATGCATGCCAACGCCGTGCATCACCGAGGTATAGCGCTGGTCGACGAAACGGTCCGGGATTTTCCACGCCTTTTCGGCGATTTCGCGAAACGCCATGCCCGGCCTGACGATCGAAATGTTGTGCTGAACCTGGTCGTGTGCCATGCGGTAAAGCGATTTCTGATAGCCGGTCGGCTTGCCCGGCCCGCAGCGGAAGGTGCGCGAAAAATCGGAATAATAGCCATAGCAGCCGATCGTGTCGGTATCGAGCGCCAGAAGCTCGCCCGGCCGGATCTTGCGGCCGCTGGCCTCGTTGAACCACGGATTGGTGCGCTGTCCCGAGGTGAGCAACCGCGTCTCGATAAACTCGCCGCCCTGGCGGATCACCTCGCCATACATGATGGCGAACAGCTCGTTTTCGGAGACGCCGGGCTTGATCGCCTCGCGCACGGCATAAACAGCGGCTTCCGCGCCAGCCATCGACACCTGCAGGCATTTGACTTCCTCGGGTGTTTTCACCGCGCGCACCGCCAGGATTTCGCCCTGACAATCCCTGACGTCGCAGCCGCGCTTTTCCAGCGCCAGCGCCTGCAAATGGCTGCAGCGGTCGAGCCCGAGCTTCATCGAGCCGCCGCCATGTTTCTTCAAAAGCTCGGCGATCTCGTCGGCGAAGGGGCCGGCGGTTTCGTCGTCGCGGCCCGACACCGAAGACCATACCAGCTTGGACGGGCGCGCCTCGTCGATCGTGTCGAGCACCATCGAGACATGGTAGCTCTGCGGGTATTCGAACAGCACGATCGGCCCGTCGGTCGGGATGAAGAAATACCGCGTCGAGTTGCGCAGGAAATAGCCGAACATGTTGCGCGAGCCGGTGGCATAGCGCTGGTTGTAGGGGTCGAACAAAACGACGCCGCCATAGCCCGCCTCGCGCATCCAGCCGCGCAGTTTCGCCAGCCGACCCTTGCGCAGCGCGTCGGCATCGATGAAGGACGGCTCGGTGTCCGACAGCCACATGCCACCGGCCGAGTCAGCCGCAACCGGGTGGCGCATGCGGTCCTTGAAATCCACATCCTCGGTGCTGTCGGGGTCGAAAACGACGATGCTCATTGGGTGCGCCTCCTGAAGGCCTGAACATAGCTACGAACCGCAGAATGTCTGTGCGAGAATCCGCAGATGTCGTGCGAAATACCGCAAGAAGGGCATGGATACAAAGGGCAATGTTGCGATCCTTCGCGCCCCCCTCTGTCCTGCCGGACATCTCCCCCACAAGGAGGGAGATTAGCAGCTTTCGCGTCCCGCTCGTCCTGCAACGTTGGTGATTGGCGAAAGCCGAGGCGACATCTGATCTCCCCCCGTGTGGGGGAGATGTCCGGCAGGACAGAGGGGGGCGCTGTCCCGCCAGCATCTCACCGCGTTAGCGCGCAGCGCCCTCTAATGCCGCCGCATCGCCTTCGGCGCGTGGCCATGCTCTTCGCGAAAAGCCCTGGCAAAACTCGACATCGACGCGAAGCCGCAGGCCAGCGCCACGTCTCGCACCATCAGCGTCGAATGGGCCAACAGGTCGGCGGCGCGCCGCAGCCGGAGCCGCCGGTAATATCCATTGGGCGAAATGCTGAGCTGGGCGCGGAAATTGCGCTCCAGCTTGTCGGAGGAGACGCCGAGACGGGCCGCCAGTTCCGTCATGCCAAGCCGCTCTTCCACCGCATCCTCCATGATGGCAATGGCCGACAGCACCAGTTCGTTCTGGACGCCGGTGCGCAGCCTGAGCGGCATCAGCTTGCGGTCGACGCTCGAACGCAAGGGGCTGTGCACGAACCATTCGGCAACGCCCGCCGCGAGCTCGCCGCCATAATCGTTGGTGATGATCTCCAGCATCATGTCGAGGCTGCCGACGCCACCGGCCGAGGTGAAGCGTTTGCGGTCGATGACATAGAGATCGCGCCGAAGCTCGATATCCGGGAAGGCCTCCGTGAAGGCCGCCTGGCTGGTCCAGTGCAAGGTGCAAGCATGGCCGTCGAGCAAGCCGGCCCTGGCGAGGAAGAAGGCGGCGTCGGCCACCGCGCCGATATGGGCGCCGGCGCGCAGGCTCCTGCGGATCCAGGCAACCGCATCGTCCGCGACAAGCAAGTCCGCATTGCCGCCGGAGCAGACGACGATGCGGTCGACCTTCGGTGCGCTGGAGGCTGAGAATCCCGGTTGTATGACAACCCCGTTGGACGCCTCGACGGTTCCCTGGTCGGCGCCGACGATCACCCAGCGGTAACAATCGCGTTTGGCCAGCACATTGGCGGCGCGCAGCGGCTCGATCACCGAACTGAACGCCATCATCGGAAAGCCGGGAAAGACCAGAACGGCGAAGGTGAGGGGACCTTCGCTCGCTGCGGGTTGCGCCCGGTCGTGTGTTTGGCTGGCACGGTCGGTATTCACAATTGTGTATTTCCTGGGAGCGTCATTGGTGGCAGACAGGAAATGTAGCGGGCTTTTTGGCCCGCCGGCAATGGAGACGACGCCATGTTTGCGGCCCAGACCATCGACAGCACCGACAAGCCGGCCTTCTACCGCGAACTGGCCACCCAGTTGAAGGCGCTGCTGGAAGGCGAGAGCGACTCCGTCGCTAACGCCGCCAACACATCGGCGCTGATCTTCCAGATGGTGCCCGATCTCAACTGGGCCGGCTTCTATTTCCTGGCGTCGGACGAGGAGCTGGTGCTTGGACCGTTCCAGGGCAAGCCGGCCTGCGTGCGCATCGCCGTCGGCAAGGGCGTGTGCGGCACCGCCATCGATCTCGAAATGTCGATGCTGGTCAAGGATGTGCATGAATTTGCCGGCCACATCGCTTGCGACGCCGACTCGCGCTCGGAACTCGTCGTGCTGCTGAGGGACAATGACGGCGTCTTCGGCCTGATCGACCTCGACAGCCCGACGCCCGGCCGCTTCGACAAGGACGACCAGGCCGGCATCGAGGCGCTTGCCGCGATCTATGTCGCGGCGAGTTCGTTCGAGGACTAAGCGAACTTCACCAGCATCAGGCTGAAGCAGCCGATGAACAGGAAGGCGCAGGAGGCGAGCGCCAGCGGGCGAAGGCCGCGCGAGCGCAGCTGCGAAATGTTGGCCTGCAGACCCATGGCGGCGAGCCCCATGGTCAGCATGATGGTGGTGGCGAACGCCATGGCCGACTTCACTTCGGCCGGCACGGCAACCAGGCTGTTCAGCGCCACGACGGCGGTGAAAGCGGCGACGAACCACGGCATCGGCGGCCGCGCACCGGATTGGTCGCTTGGGCGATCGCCATTGCTCTTGCGGCGCGCCATCAGGCCGAGCGCGATGACCATCGGCGCCAGCAGGGCGACGCGGGTCAGCTTGGCGACGGTGGCGATCTCGCCGGACTGGGCGCCGTTCTGGAAGCCGGCGCCGATGACCTGTGCCACCTCGTGGATCGAGGCGCCGGCCCACAGGCCGAATGCGTGCTGGTCGAGGCCGAGCACCGGCGCCAGCAGCGGAAAGCCGAGCATGGCGACGGTGCCGAACAGCGTGATCGAGGCGACGGCATAAGTGACGTCCTCGTCGCGCGCATCGGTGACGATGTTGGTGGCAACGATCGCCGAAGCGCCGCAGATCGAGGTGCCGGCGGCAATCAGCTGCGCCAGCTTGGCGTCGACGCCGATCAGCCGGCCAAGCGTAATGGTGAAGACGAAGGTCGCTCCAAGGGTCAGCGCCACGATGCCGACGCCGCCGGCGCCGATGGAGACGACCTGGCCGAGCGTCAGCTGAAAGCCGAGCAGCACGATGGCAAAGCGCAGCAGGCGCTTCTGCGAGAATGCAATGCCGGCCTTGGCGTGGGCGGGCGTGCCGAGCACGTTGGAATAGATCAGGCCGGCGACGACGGCGAGGATCATCGGGCTGAACAGCGCGAAGCCGGAGACATTATGGGCCGAGAAGGCCACCCCCGTAATCATCGCCACCAGCACGATCCCGGGGATGACGCCATTCCACACGGAACCGAGCCGCTTCCGGCCCACGGCCAGATCGGCGGAAATCATGCTGATCGGAATATCGTTCGCTAGCTGGGCGGCGGAAGACAATGCAATTCTCCACGCAAGTACCTCAGGAGAATGTCATTGCAGAATCGATCTTTCCAACGAATTGTTTTTGTTGAAATGATCGATTTTTGTGAACGGTCGGCAATGCCTTCAATCTTGCCTGTGCCATGCAAACACGATGACTGGCTGGGTTATGCAGCTTGACGCTCTGCGTCTTGCACTCCAGCGTGGCGTCATGTCCATTTTCTCGCTCGCCATCGCCCAGCGACGTCGCCTCTGCACAGTGCGGAGCGGCAAGGCGCAACGACAAAGACCGGCACACTAAATCGGTTCGTTCGTTCCAGCCCCGCCCGCGACGTCTGCCGGCGGGGTTTTCATGTCTGGAGCCTTTGCCATGTCCAATTCTTCCATCCTGTTTCGGCCGGCCCAACCGGCGGACGCTGCTGCCATCAAGGACATTGTGCGTGCCGCCTATGCCAAATGGGTGCCTCTGATCGGCCGCGAGCCGCTGCCGATGCGCGCCGACTATGACAAGGCGGTCGCCGAACATCCGTTCGATCTCGCCATCGAAAATGGCCGCATCGTCGGCATGATCGAGACCATGCTGGCCGACGATCATCTCTGGATCGAGAATGTCTGCGTCGCGCCAGAGGCGCAGGGCAGGGGAATCGGCCGGCTGCTGCTGGAACGGGCGGAGCAGAAGGCGCTAGAGGCCAGTTGCTTCGAGCTGCGCCTGCTGACCAATGGCGCCTTCATGGCCAATATGTTGTTGTACAAACGGCATGGCTATACGATCGACCGGGAGGAGCCGTTCATGAACGGCATCACGGTCTATATGAGCAAGAAACTGGGGTAATGGCCGATAACAGGGAGGATCGGATGGCAGTCAGGGTCCGGTTGAAGCCGCTCTCGGGGCGGTATGCCGTTTCGCGCCTCGAAGCAAAAGACAGCATTCCCGGCTGGGCGGACGGGCCGGGCTTCGTCAGCATTACCAGGACCGACGACGAGCTTTCGGTTGTCTGCCTGCAGGATCGGGTGCCGGACGGGGTGAAGCATGACAGGGACTGGGTCGCCCTGAAACTCCAAGGTCCCTTTGCCTTCGACGAAACAGGCATCGTCCTGTCGGTGATAAAACCATTGTCGGAAAACGAACTCGGCATTTTTCTGGTATCCACCTTCGATGGTGACCATCTGCTCGTCAAAGCCAAGGATGAAGCCGCGGCAAGGGGGCTTCTGGTCGCGGCGGGGCACACGCTTCTGTAGCCGTAGGCTCAATCGCCCGCCCTTGCGTTTGACATCGCTCTTGCCCCATCGCTATTCCTGAACCGATACGACGATCCGGCGATCGCCCCCCATCAATTCAGAAATCCCCCGAGGAGAAGCCCGTGTCACACAATCTGCAGTTCTATATCGACGGCGTGTGGGTCGATCCTGTCGTGCCCAGCACACTCGACGTCATCGACCCGTCAAACGAAGATGCTTTCGCGCAGATTTCGCTCGGCTCAAAGGCCGATGTCGACAAGGCGGTTGCGGCCGCCAAGCGCGCCTTTGAGACATTCGGCTTCACTTCGGTCGAGGAGCGCCTGGATATCCTCAACCGCATAATCGAGGTCTACAAGAAGCGCAGCGCCGATCTGGCGCTGGCCGTATCGCGCGAGATGGGCGCGCCGCGCCAGATGGCACTCGACAGCCAGGTCGGCATCGGCCTGGCACATCTGCGGAAGATGGCCGAGGTGCTGAAGTCGTTCGAATTTCGCCAAGTCAAGGGCTCGTCGCTGATCGTCAAGGAGCCGATCGGGGTCGTCGGCCTGATCACGCCGTGGAACTGGCCGCTGAACCAGATCACCTGCAAGGTCGGTCCTGCGCTCGCCGCCGGCTGCACCATGGTGCTGAAGCCCTCGGAAATCGCGCCGCTCGACGCCATCATCTTTGCCGAAATCATCGACGAGGCCGGCGTTCCCAAGGGCGCCTTCAACCTCGTCAATGGCGACGGCCCGGGCGTCGGCCAGGCGCTGTCCAGCCATCCCGATGTCTACATGATGTCGTTCACCGGTTCGACCCGCGCCGGCATCCTGGTTGCCAAGGCGGCCGCCGAGACGGTCAAGCGCGTGCATCAGGAGCTCGGCGGCAAGTCGGCCAACATCCTGTTCCCCGATGTCGACCTGGAAAAGGCCGTCAGCAAGGGCGTCGCCGGCTGCTTCAGCAACTCGGGCCAGTCCTGCAATGCGCCGACCCGCATGTTCGTGCCGCGCGACCGCCACGACGAAGCCACCGGCTATGCCAGGACCACGGCGGAAAAGTTCACCGTCGGCCCGGCCGATGCGGCCGGTACCAAGCTCGGCCCGGTGGTCAGCCAGATCCAGTTCGACAAGATCCAGGACCTGATCCAGGCCGGCATAGATGAAGGCGCGACGCTCGTTGCCGGTGGCCCCGGCCGTCCGGCCGAACTCAACCGCGGCTACTATGTCCGCCCGACCGTGTTCGGCGATGTCACATCAGACATGCGCATCGCACGCGAGGAAATCTTCGGACCGGTGCTGGCGATCATGCCGTATGACACAGTGGAAGAGGCGATCGGCACCGCCAACGACACTGTCTATGGGCTGGCGTCCTACATCCAGGCCAAGGACATCCAGAAGGCCCGCGAAGTCGCCGCCCGCATGCGCACCGGCAATGTCTACATCAACTATCCGCAATGGGACGCCGGCCTGCCATTCGGCGGCTACAAGCAATCCGGCAACGGCCGCGAATACGCCGAATACGGGCTGGAGGATTTCCTCGAGATCAAGGGCATCGCCGGCTACGAGGCGGCGGAGTAGGCCTAACCCTTGGGGACCGGCAACCAGCCGGTCTCGAGGCTTCAGCTCTCAAAGGTGCGGCTTCACTCTTCCCGGAAAGCTTTCTGGATCTGATCCGACAGCGGCTTCACCAGATAGGAAAGCATCGTCCGGTCGCCCGTCGGGAAGAACACTTCGGCCGGCATGCCCGGCGCCAGCGCCAGCCCGCGCAGCTTGGCGACCTCCGTTTTCGGTAGCGTCACCCGCGCCACATAGAAGGCTGCTCCGGTGCGCTCTTCGATGGTGAGATCGGCCGAGATCCGCGACAGCGTCCCGGTCAGCTCCGGCGTGGTTTGCCGATTGAACGCCGACAGGCGCAAAATCGCATTCTGGCCCATCGTCACCTGGTCGATATCCTGCGGTGCGATATGCGCTTCAACGGTCAGGTCGTCCGTCACCGGTACGATCTGCATCACCTGTTCGCCGGGCGTGATCACCCCGCCGATCGTATGCACGGCCAACTGCAGCACCACGCCATCCTGCGGGCTGCGCAGATCGATGCGCTTCAACTGGTCCTCGGCCGCTACCTTGCGTTCGACGAACTCGGAGATCTTTCCCTGGGTATCGCGTAAATCGGTCGCGACCTCGCTGCGAAGATCCTGGTCGATCTGGATGATCTGCAGTTCGATCTCGGACGCCTTGCCTTTCACCTGGGCAATTCCCGCGGTCAACTGGCCATGCTCGCCTTCGAGCCGCACCGCGTCCCGTTCCAGCGACGTCATGCGGTCGATTCCTATCAGCTTGCGATGCCAGAGCGACCGCACACCTTCCAGCTCGATCTGGATCAGCTCGATCTCGCGGCGTTTCGCCTGCAGCTGCTCGGTCAGGCCGGCACTCTCCTGCTTCAACTGCGCGATCCGTTCGCGCAATTGCGATCGCTGGCCAGACCGCGCCTGGTGCCGGAAATCGAACAGCGATTGTTCTCCGGCCATGGATGCGGCGACACCGGCTTCGTCGCGCCGCGATGTCAAAACGTCCGGAAAGCTGATCGTGTCCTTGCCGTCACGCTCCGCCTCCAGGCGCGCCAACCGTGCATAAAACTCATCCAGACCTTTTGAGACGATCGCCAGATTGGCGCGTGTTGTCGTTTCATCCAGCCGCACCAGAATATCGCCCGCCTTGACCCGGTCGCCTTCACGCACCCTGATCTCGCCGACCACGCCGCCCGTCGGATGCTGAACTTTCTTTACATTGGAATCGACCACCAGCCGGCCAGCTGCGATCACCGCACCCGACATCCTGGTCACTGCCGCCAGGCCGCCAACACCTCCGACAAGCAGCAGACAGGTAGCAACGCCAGCCACGAGATAGCGGCGGACCTGCCGATGATGCAAAGCGCTTCTGTCCTCGCTCATGCCGGAACGCCTCGCTCCGTGGCGGCAACGACCTTGAGCGGCGCTGCCGATCGGAAGACCTTGTTCAGCACCTCGTCCTTCGGACCGAAGGCCTGCACATGGCCATTGGCCATCACCAGCACCGTATCGACATTGGCCAGCACACTGGACCGGTGCGCGACGACGATAACGATGCCGCCGCGGTCCCTGATGCCCTGGATCGCTGCGGACAAGGCCACTTCACCCTCCGAGTCGAGATTGGAATTCGGCTCGTCCAGGATGACCATGAACGGATCGCCATAAAGAGAGCGCGCCAGCGCGACACGCTGGCGTTGCCCCGCCGACAGCGAGGCGCCGGCTTCGCCAACCTTCGTGTCGTAACCGTCGGCCAGATGCACGACGAGATCATGCACGCCGGCGGCCTTGGCTGCCGCAAGCACCATGTCGGATGACGCATCCGGGTCGAAGCGGGCGATGTTCTGCGCAATCGTGCCGTCGAACAACTGCACATCCTGCGGCAGGTAGCCGATATGTTTGCCCAACTCGTCGGCCGGCCACTGGTCAAGCGTCGCGCCGTCCAGCCGCACGGCGCCGCGCGCCGGCAGCCAGACACCTGCAAGCGTACGCACCAGCGATGATTTGCCGGAAGCACTCGGGCCGATGACCCCCAGGCCTGCTCCCCTGGCCAGTGAAAAACTTGCATCCCACACCACCGGCGTGCGTTCGCCCGGCGGCGCGACACTGACATTCTCGACCGCCAGCGCGCTGACAGGCGCGGGCAGGGTCACGCCGGTTGCGCCTTCCGGCAGCGCGGACAGAAGCTGCTTCAGGCGTGCCCAGCTTTGCCGCGCCGAAATGAAACCCTTCCAATGCGCTATCGCCAGTTCGATCGGAGCCAGCGCCCTGCCCATCATGATCGAGCTTGCGATCATGATGCCGCCGGTCGCCTCTTGCTTGATGACCAGATAAGCGCCGATCGCCAGCATTGCCGATTGCAGCATCAACCGCAGGATCTTGGAAATCGTGCCAAGCGTTCCCGCGACATCGCTGGCCGCCGCATGGGCGTTCAGGTACTCGGCATTGACGGCAGACCACCGCTCGGCGATACGCCCGCCAAAACCCATGGCCTGCATGGCTTCGGCATTGCGC
Source organism: Mesorhizobium sp. M0317 (assembly GCF_040321555.1). Taxonomy (NCBI): domain Bacteria; kingdom Pseudomonadati; phylum Pseudomonadota; class Alphaproteobacteria; order Hyphomicrobiales; family Phyllobacteriaceae; genus Mesorhizobium; species Mesorhizobium sp. M0317. The sequence goes on from NZ_JAMYRV010000067.1 coordinate 12,664, forward strand.
CTTGTCGCCTCGGCCAACGTGCTGCGGACGGCTGCGTGCTGTCCGGCGATCCTTGTCGGGCCGCGGGTCCGGAATTCGGCCAGAAGCGTCAGTGCAAACAGGACAACGGCGCCGGCAAGCGCGGTAACGCCGATCCAGAAATGAAAAATGAAACAGATGCCGATATAGAGCGGCATCCATGGCAGGTCGAACAAAGCGGTCGGTCCGGCACTGCCGATAAAGGAGCGGACCTGATCGAGATCCCGTAGGGGTTGCAGCCCGTCGCCGGAAGGCTTGGCGCGCAGCGGCAGGCGCATCAGCGCCGAATAGACCGACGGGCTCAGCTTTGCGTCCAACCCCTGTCCCAGCCGCACCATGAGGCGAGAGCGGATCAGCTCCAGCACTCCCTGAAACACGAACAATGTTCCCGCAAGCACCGCCAGGCCGACCAGCGTCGGCACGCTGCGACCCGGAACGACGCGGTCATAGACTTGCAACATGAAGAACGAGCCGGTCAGGGTCAGCACGTTGACGACCCCGCTCATCAGGACGATGCCCGAAAACGCACGTCGAAAGGACGCCAGGATTCCGACCAGCGTAAGCGGCGTCGATGGCGTCAGCTGCATGCAGGCTCGCAATCAGGATATGGCATCTCGTCCCTTCAATAGATAACTGCCTTGAGTGTGACATGGACGGGCAAGCCGGCCTGGAACTGCGCGCTGCCCCGCGCCACCAGCCAGCCGTCCGCACGCTCCAGGCGCGCAACGACCTGCAGCGTTGGTGAAGCGGTCGAGCTTGCGGGCAGGGGCAAGGAAAATTCTATGGTCTTTGAGCCGCCCTCGCTCTTGAGGCTGGTTTTGGCGGCGCGGCGTCGCCCACTGTCCTGAATGGCGGGATCCTCAAGATAGATCTCAAGATGACCTTCCGGGATAGCCTTGCCGCCCACAAAGGTGACGGCGCCGCGAATATCTGTTGCGCGAATATCTGTTGCGCGAATATCTGGCGCGCGAATATCTGGCGATTGCGCTGCCGCTGCCCCGGTGGCCGCGGCGACTGCCGCAACTCCGGCGGCCATTAACACTGTGCGGCGGTCGGTCATCGCGTCCTCTCCCTTTTCACTGCGCTGGGGTATGCGGGAGGGGAGCCTGACGGCACCCCTCCCCCGGCAACGCGTTAGATGACAATGAAGTCTGCAGCCGAAAGATCCAGATTTGTGTTCAGGTGTGCAAACTGAACGGCCGCTCCCTGTCCGGAACCATCGGCGTCGTAAGACAATATTCCACTGTCGGTGTCGTAGATGATGCGGTCGTCGGCATCATGAGCAGCGCCGGCTGCGCTCTTGTAGAATGAGCCCAAAGCGAGGGCGCCGTCGCCGCCAACGCTGGCAAAGATGAGGTTGTCCAGCAGGATCGTATCGTCGGCGACCTTGAAGTCCTTGATCCAGTCGATATTGCCGTTCCCGAGTTCTGTCGAGAAGCGGAAATAGTCGTCGCCGGCGCCGCCGGTCAGCGTATCGGCAGCCAGCCCGCCATCCAAAAGGTCGCTGCCGCCGCCGCCGTTGAGCGTATCGGCGCCCGCAACGCCCGGCTGAGCTGGTGCCGGCGGGAATTCGACCGACACGTTCAGCTTGTAAGTCGAGCCCTCCGGCACGGATTCGACCCAGCCATCGCCAGGAGCCGAGTCCGACCATTCGCCCTCCACAATATAGTAGGTTCCGGTTTCCTGAACGATGAAGCTGGTGCTCGAATCGCGGCCGTTGTTGGAGCCGGGGTCGTTGCCGCCATCGTCGTTCTGGGCGACGATATTGCCATCGCTGTCCAGCACCCTGACGATGCTGTCATGGACATTGGGGTCGGCAATGCCATCGATGTCGATGGTGATGATCGTGCCGGCGGCCAGGTTGATGCTGTAATATCCGCCGAGGCCGTTTCCGGTGGCATTGACGGTGGTGTGAAGGGTGGTCGTCGAATCGAAGATGTCGGGGTCGGCCGTAAGCGAGAAGTTGTTCGAGATGTCGAAGGCGGTCGAGACCGAATTGTTGGTCGCGTCCGGTCCGAGCGTGGCGTAGCCGGTGCCCATGCCCGGGCGTGGCGGAGCATCGCCCTGATAGGCGAAATCGCCGAGCAGGGTGTCATCGCCGCCACCGCCGTCGATCTTGTCGGCGCCGCCCTGGCCTGTCAGCACATTGGCAGCATTGTCGCCCGTCAGGTGATCGTTGAAGCCCGAACCAGCCAGATTTTCGATCGAGATATAGGTGTCGCCGCCGGATTTGCCGCCACCCAGCTTGAGGTTTTGCCCGCTGCTCGCGTCGGCGTAGTCCGCCGTGTCGCTGCCGGCGCCGCCATTCAACGTGTCGGCGCCGCCGCCGCCGGTCAGCGTGTCGTTGCCGGCGCCGCCGGAAAGTTTGTTGGCCTGGGCGTTGCCGATGAGATGGTCGTCGAAGAACGTCCCGACGGCGTTTTCGAAGCCGACCAGGATGTCGTGCCGGATAACGGTGCCGCGCCCGACGATCTGCACCGGGCCATCGCCATCGCCGCCATTGGCCGTGCCATTGGCGAGGTCGATCGTCACGCCGGCGGAGCTGCCTTCGTAGACGACCGTATCGATGCCGGCGCCGCCATCCAGATAGTCCTGGCCGGCGCCGCCGATGATTGTGTCGTTGCCGGCTTCACCGTACAGGATGTCGCCGTCATTGCCGCCATCCAGTATGTCGTTGCCGCCGCCGCCGTTGAAATAGTCGCCGCCGCCCCGGCCCCAGAAATGATTTGCCGCCGACGTACCGATGAAACGGTCGATGCGGTCATCGGAGCCGATCAGGTTCTCGATGCTGTAGAAGGTGTCGCCCGTGGCGGTTCCGCCGCTGGCCACGTTCGTCTCGAGGTTGACGAGCAGTTGGAAGGGGCTCTCCTTGCTGAAGTCGACCGTGTCGACGCCGGCGCCGCCCCGGAATATATCGACGCCATCCTGGCCGCTCAGCGTATCGTCGCCGTCGCCGCCGTCGAGGATGTCGTTGCCTTGGCCGCCGAGGATCGTATCGTTGCCGCGGCCGCCATAGAGCGTGTCATTGCCGTCGTCGCTCTCGGTCTGGTCTGGAAGGTCGGCGACATCGATGGTGTTGTTGATGTCGCGGCTGGCGAGCGAGTCGCGGCCGCCGATGATGAGGTCATCGCCGCCCTGGCCGAAGATCGTGTCGTCGCCGGCGCCGCCGTCGAGCGTATTGTTGCCATTGTCGCCGAAGATGACGCTGGTCATCGTGTTGTCGCCGATGGTCGGTGCGGTTTCGGTGCCGCCGTCTCCAGGCTGGAGTGTCGACTCGTCGGCGTAGATGATGTGTTCGACGTTGGCGATTTTCCGGATATTCAAGTTCCTGTTCAGCAGAACGACCGTGTCATTCCCGCCATTCGCTTCCTCGCGCACGATGTCGTCGAGGGAATCGACGAAGTAGGTGTCGTCGCCGCCATTGCCGGCCATGCGGTCGCCGCCGCCGCGGCCATCCAGCACGTTGGCTCCGTCATTGCCGATCAGGACGTCGTCATAGCTGCTGCCGATGCCGTTCTCGATGTAATAGTCGGTGCCGTCGGCGTTGTGCCCGGCAAAGATCGACACATTGTTGCTGTGGCCGTTGACGCTGGAGAACTGTCCGGCGCGCAAATCGAGGATCGTACCGGCCGTCGAGCCGGAGAAGTCGATCGTGTCGGTTCCTCCGGTGTCATGGATGACAAAACCGATATCGTGCTGCATGCCCGAGGAGGTCAGCCGGTAGCCGTCCACGGCACTGCCGAAGCCGTAGACGTTGTCGCCCGTGTTGAGGTCGATATGCTGATAGGTGCGCACGCCGTTCTCGTCGACGGTGGAGAAAAAGCGGCGGATGACTGCCTCGATGTCGGCCATCATCGGCGTTGACGCCGACCAGCGGCTGGTTTCACCGACATCGATCCCGTCGAAATAGGACATGACGCTGTATTGCTGACGGTCGTAGGTCCAGGTCGCATTGTTCAGATAATTGATCTGTACGCCGCCGGGGCCGCTGTAATTGTAGAGCCCGGGGTGGTTCAGGCCGAACTCATGACCGAATTCATGGATGAAGGAATCGAAGACATAGCCGCCAATATCCGTCTTGTTGACCTCGGTGTCGTGGAAACGCTGGCCGATGCTGACATAGCGGTCGTTGGAATAGGCGCTGCCGTCGTCCTCTTCGCCCAGTTCGGGGCTGACAACCTGCATCCAGTCCGTTGCGCTGTTGTATGGTGCATTGTCGACGATTTCGAACTTCAAAGGGGTGACACTGGCCCACATCTGCAAGGCGCCGATCGCGGCGGCCTTGTATTCGGGATGGTCATTGAGCTCGGAGACATTGATCCTCAGCGTTCCCGCCGCGATCGCCGGCGTTATCGACCGGTCCAGCGCTCCAAGGTAGGTGAGGAAGGCCCCGTAATCTTCGCTTTTGCCGTACGGGTTGTCCGGCGTCTGGTCGTTGACCCACCATTGATCGCTGGTTTGGCTTGGGTTCGGCATCCTTGGGACTCCTTGGTCTCGCAGCCGTGGCAATTACGGCCGTACGGTTTAGCTGTTGCCAACCACCGACAAGCATCCTCTGCGCTTGCCGGTCGAGCCCCGTCCCAGTGCCAACAATGCTATTGGAATCTTCACTTGTCTAGCCTCAGTTCGCGCTCGGTACATATGAAGGTTCTTGGGCGCGCTTGTACCGGCGGGTTTTGAGATACTGGTTTGGTGTTAATTGAGCTATCGCTAATCTATGGTCGTACCTCGCCCGTAGGCACGAGGGGCTGAATGCGCAAGCGTGCTTCAGGAACCCGTCCGGCGCGCGAAATGTTCATATGTCACGCGCCAGGGGTCGCTCTCCGCTCGTCTCTCCTCACCGATCCAGTGAAAGCTGGCGGCGGTGATCTCGGTGAACCGCCACCGCGCCTGCAGGCCGCGCGAGTCGGCGCCCATCTGGACGATGTCCTTGCCTTCGGCCCGCCCGATCTGGCGCGAGTAATCCTGGTTGAGCGGATCGCTCCAGATAATGTGCCAGCCACCGATCCCGGGATCGAAGACGCGCAAGGTCGTGCCATACATGGTGGACGGGGCAGGGCGCCTGGGCCTGATCCAGATGTCCTGAATGGCGCGGCCTTCGAGCACCCAGCCAAAGTGACACTCGCCATCCGATTTCTGGATTGTGCCGTCGTTGCGGTGGTGAACCGTCTCCATGTCCCAGCTGCCAATCAACCATCCATAGAGGTCCATGTCTTTCGCCCGGTCGGCTGGCGGACCTTCGGATGCGAGAGCGGTGAGAAACGTCGTCATGATTGTCTCCAGGGCAAGCCTCGCGGAAACGCTGGGCGCCACAACCCTTGCAGCGTTGCGGGCCCGGGTCTTGGGAAAAATTGCTGTAGTGCCGCGGCTGCCGACCTTCCGCGTTCGCGCCATATCGCATCTATGCACCAATGCTAATGTAGCGTCGGCGGGTACCCCAATGCCCGCCTGGCCGGCGCCTCCTCAGGCAATCTCTTGGATGAGCGGCGCCGGCCGCTGGCTTGGGCCCAACCAAACTCCTGCCGGAGGAATATCAGGCCTGGTAGGCTGTTATTGCTGGGCAGTTTTGGCAGGCATTCCGATATCGGTCTGTATCCCCAGAACGCCAGCTGCCCAATCGCGCAGTTCTGGAGAAGCATCGCCCGATTTCATGATCGACACGGCCAGCGCCGCCATGTCTGCAGGCGGCTTGTTGTGCGAGGTCACATAGGTGAAATAGCCGGCCATGATGAAATGACCGGCGGGACGATCTGGAGTGCCGCCAAAGCTATTGCGCGCCAGCGTTTGGGCGGGCCGGGTGCTGGAACGTCATCCTTGTCCACGAAATCGACCATTCTGCTCTGTCCAAAAGCCGGGAGAACACAATCCGAAAGGAATGATCTACATTAGTTAAAATGCGGATAAATCCTTATGGGAGATGCTGTCGCTGCCCTAGTCGGTCCCTTCCGGCGGCGCCTCATCTTGCCAGCCGGCCAGCTCCGGCAGGTCGTCCAGCCAGCTTTTCTCCGTCATCAAGATTTCGCCGGCCTGTGGTGCCGCCTCAGTGGCGTTTTGAATAAGCCAGTCCATCCACTTTCGATAAGCGGCTGGGGCCAGTTCGGGCGGCAGCACCTTGGCCTTGGCCAGCATGCGTTTGCGGAAACTGAGTTGCCGGCGCAGTTTGGTCGTCGTGAACTTTATCGCCTTGCCCTGGTATTCCACCGTCCAGCGCCCATCCCCATGGCTGGTCAGCCGGTCGATGGCAAAACCCGCATCGACCGGCCTGTCGCGCCAGGGAAGCTCGATGGCATTTCGCCTCAGATCGAGTGCCCATCGCCGGTAGTCGGCACCGGTACGCTGCGGCGGCAGAACGCCAGCCTGTTCGAGGATTTTCCTGCGAAAGGTCGGCTGCTTCTTGATCTGGCCGGTCGTCAGTTCGATGCGGTGCCCACGCAATTCGACATGCCAGCGGATCCTGCCATTGCCGACATATTTGACCAGCCTGTCGATGACGAACTCGTCTTCGGACAACTCCACGCATCCTTGGCGGATGCGTTCGAGGATGTACTGGCTGTCAGTGGGCATGACGTGCCTTGGCTGGGGAACCTGGATTCGAACCAGGACTAACGGAGTCAGAGTCCGTGGGTCTACCGTTAACCTATTCCCCAGCAGGCGCTGTCGCGCTGGTGGGCCGCCGAAGCAGCCGCGCGTGCCTTGTAGCCGCCGCCGGAAAATAGTCAAGCCTAAGCTGCGTTTCAATCACAGCGTTTCATAGGGGCAATTACGCCCGGGTGGCGCGCCGCACCCAATGATCCTCAGCTCTCTGTCCGGCTGTATTGCGAATGCTCGAAGAACAGCACCACGCCGAGCGCGATCAGCAGCGGGATGATCAGGTAGAACAGCCGGAACACCAGAAGTGCCGCCAGCACGCCGACCGGGTCCATATCAGACAGTCCGGCGAGGAACACGACCTCGAACACGCCGAGCCCGCCCGGCGCGTGCGAGATCTGCGCAACCGAGAACGACACCAGGAACACGCCGAGGATGACGAAATAGCCGGGATTGCCGGCAACGGGCAGGGCAAAGAAGATGATCGCCGCTGCTGCCAGAAGCTCGATCGGGCCGATCAGCAATTGCCGCGCCACGATCGGCAGCGCCGGATAGTGCAACTGGAAGCCGGCGATTTTCAGCGGCTTCAGATGCAGCCAACTGCCGAAGATGTAGGCGCCGACCAGGATCAGCAAAGCGATGCCGGCGGCGATCGCCAGGCCGTGGTGCGGGGCGCCGGAAAAGCGGTCGATGATTGCAGGCTCGAAAACCAGCACCAGGCCGCCGACCAGAATGCTGGAGAGCACGAAGGTGATCCAGCAGATCGCCACCAGAATGCCGACATCCTGGCCGGTCAGCCCCCTGGTGCCGTAGGCGCGGTAGCGGATCACGGCGCCCGAAAACACCGAGCCGCCGATATTGTGCGACAGCGCGTAGGTGGTGAAGGAGCAGAAGGTGACGAACAGCCACGACACTCGTCTGCCGATATGCAAGAGCGCGATGTGGTCGTAGCCGGCGAGCGAGGCATAGGCGACCACCGAGCTCAGTGCCGCAAGCATCCAGCCGCGCGTCGGGATGGCGGATATGCCGTCCCAGACATCGTCGATCGAGATGCCGCGCAACTCATGCCACAGCAACAACAGCGACCCGATGACCGCCGCGACACCGATGACCGGCCACAGATAGCGCTTCCAATTCGTGGCCCCCCAATTCATGGAGTTGTCGTCATGCGTTGCTGCCCATCGCCCAGGCGGGCGTTAAAACGTCTGCGATTCACCAATTCCCCCTCATTTCAGAAATGCCTCATCGAAGCCGGCTATTCAACCGGCAAGGGTGAGCAGCCGGTTCGCCAACGGCGAATTCGTCGTGCCAGCGGCACGATGAAAGGCTAGCGAACGCCGGGACGCTGCAAAGCAGCGGGGATCTGGCAGGACGCAGCCAGCAAAAATTGAGCCCTTGCTCTTGGTGATCCGGTCCGGCGCTGCTACTCTGGCGGCAACTTAAAAGATTGAAGCGCCTGCTGCGTCCGGTTTTCCGGTTCGCGCGGCGCCGGAAGGAACTGAAGTGGAAGACCACGACACCGGCGCTGGCGCGCCGGAAGTGGGCGTGTCCAGGGCTTCGCCGCCGTCAGGCGGGCCAAGCCCATCCGCCGGGCGGCCCCGCCAGGCGGGGCCTCAGTCCGGTAACGGACAGGCCGGCGACGCCCAGCATCAGCGCGGCAAGGCGAGAAAGCGGCGCAAGCGCCGGCGTGGGCGCAAGGTTTTTGCGCGCGACGACAGCCCTCTCGCAACGGCCGCGGCGGTCGGTGCGCCGGCCTCCGTCGGCCCGGCCGCTCCAGCGCCCGTGCCTTTGCCCTCGGCCCCACAATCCCGACCGGAACAGCCAATGCATCGTCCGCCGATGCAGGAACTGCCGGTGTTTGCCGCGCTCGATCTCGGCACCAACAATTGCCGGCTTTTGGTCGCGGTGCCGCAGCGCCATGGCCAGTTCCGCGTCATCGACGCCTTCTCGCGCATCGTCAGGCTGGGCGAGGGGCTGACCGCCAATGGGCACCTTAGCCAGGCGGCGATGGACCGCGCCGTCGAGGCGCTGAAAATCTGCGGCGACAAATTGCGCAACCGCAAGATCAGGAAAGCCCGGCTGATCGCCACCGAGGCTTGCCGCACCGCCGACAATGGCGTGGAATTCCTGCAGCGCGTCGAACGAGAGGCGGGGTTGAAGCTGGAAATCATCGATCGCCAGACCGAGGCGCGGCTTGCTGTATCCGGCTGCGGCTCGCTGGTCGAGCGCGACACGCAAGGCGTGGTGCTGTTCGACATTGGCGGTGGCTCGTCCGAAATCGCGCTGATCGACCTCACCGGCCAGCGCTCGCCACGGCTTGCCAACCACATCGTGTCGTGGACGTCGCTGCCGGTCGGCGTCGTCTCGCTGGCCGAGCGTTTTGGCGGCCGCACGGTGACGCGCGAGATCTTTGCCGCGATGGTCGACGATGTCGCGGTGCGGCTAAAATCCTTCGACGGCCGCGACCGGTTGAGCCACGTGCTGACCAGCCCGAAATTCCATCTGCTGGGCACATCAGGCACGGTGACGACGCTGGCCGGCGTCCATCTCGACCTCGAACGCTACGATCGCCGCCGCGTCGATGGGCTGTGGATGGACCGCGACAGCGTCGACCGCATGGTCGAAAAACTGGTCGGCTGGGACTTCCAGCAGCGCTGCGCCAACCCGTGCATCGGTACGGACCGCGCCGATCTTGTGCTGGCCGGCTGTGCTATTCTTGAAGCGATCCGTGCGGTGTGGCCGTCGGAGCGGCTGCGCGTCGCCGACCGTGGTCTGCGCGAAGGCATTTTGAGCGAGCTGATGGCCGATGACGGCGTCTGGCGCAACAGTGGGCGGGGCCGAGCATGATCCGCATTGCTTTGGTGAACGGTCGACCCCCACACCCTCGCGCGGGGCGCCCCACCCCAACCCCCCAACGCGCGGGTAAGGAAGGGCGCGCCCAGATGC